>JACQTH010000317.1 GCA_016210935.1 Acidobacteriota bacterium
AAATTCAGCTTGATGCCGAACTCTTTGAAATGAATCGCGATCGCGAGGGCTGTGCCGGTGCTCTGCGCGACCGGATACGGGTACTCGCCGCCGGCAAGGAAGCTGGCTTCTTTCCCGCTTTCCGCCACGAGGTTGGGCTCGGCCAGGGTTTGGAAGAGCCCCTTGGCCTGGAGGGCGCGGACGACGGTCCCGATCTGGTGCTTCGTGTTGAACACCAGCAAGTTCAGGAAGTCGCTGAAAACCAGACCGCCTCGGTCCGTGTCGAAGTCGGGCGCCGCGAACTGCTGCGTCGTGGATCGGGCGACATAGTCTTTGTAGCCACCGGACCCGGTGAAGAAGGAGGCGCCAAGCTCCGTGAGAGCGTTCCGGGTGACCTCGGCGAAGCGCACGCGCAGGAGCACTTGATTCGAGGCGACGCCCTGCTGCTGGCGCAGCAGGTTGACGACATCTTCAGGCTTGTCGACGTATCCGGCGGCCACGGCCGCGGCCTTTTCAATCACATAGCTGCTCGAAACCGAGCCGGCGATGACGACGCGCTTCCCGCTGACCGTGGCGGCGATCGGCTCGCCCGGGAACAGCCGCGCCAGCTCTTCGTTGAGCGGCGTGATGTCGCGTTGAACCTCGACCTCGTACCGGCGGAGAACACCACTGCGTTCCCACACCATCAACGAGATCGTTCCCGGTGTTTTTCCATGGACGAGCAGTTGCTGCGAGCTCGTGACAAGGGCGTCGGCCACTTCGGGCTTCGACAGCGACACGCGTGCGATCGGCCCGGCGACGTCGAGGACGGCGGACCGGCCGACCAGAAGACGCAAGGAGCCGCTCACCGGCTCGCTGGAAGTCGTCGCCGGCGCTGCCGGCGCGGTGGCCGTCATCGACCCGACGCTCGCCAGCGATTGGGCGATGACGACTTCAGGCACGCCGCCAAAGAGGATCGCGATCAGGCAGAGCGGCGCTCCCAACTGTGTTCGCTGTCGACGGGTCTTCATGGATCCCCCTTGTGAGGTGCAAGGTGCAAAGTGCGAGGTGCAAAGAAGCTGCTGTCCGATCGCACACGGCACCGTGCACCCTTGCACCCTGCACCTTCCTACTTGATCACCTCGATCTCGCGCTTGTCGCCGCGGATGATTTCGACCGTCACCGGCGGCGGCGGCGGCGGTGGAGCCGGGGCCGGCGGCTCCACGCTGCGCCGAGCGACCAGGCGCGGTCGCGGGACAACAGACGAAGTGCCGAGCAGCACCGGCGGCTTGATCCCCGGCGTCGGCGGCGCCCCGTCGTCGAGCGGGTTTCGCAGCGCGAGCTGAATCTTGCCTTCGGTGCTCGCCAGCGCCAGCCGCTCGGCCTGCTCCGGCGTGACGAGCAACGTCACGACGTTGACCGACGTGGGCTTGCCGTCGCCTTCTTTTTCAAGACGCGTCCCGGCGGTCAGCACCTGGACGTTCGCGAGCACGACTTTTGATGTCGTGTCCACCTTCTTGTCGGTCGGACTGGCCGTGGCGACGACATCGACGCGCGTGCCCGGGAGCACATATCCCGCCACGCCGATGACTTCGTTCACCCGGACCGACAGCGCGCGCATGCCCGCGGGAATGATCGGCGGCAATCCGGCGCCGGCTTCCTTCGCGGCGAGCTTCGCGTCGAGGATGACCTCGTTCTTCACCATCGCGACGACGAGCCCCCGCCCTTCCAGCTCCTCGATCCGGCTGAAGGCGCCTTCCGGCAGATGCGCCACGGGCCAGTTGACGACCCGCAGATCGCTGCGGCGCAGCGCCGTGCCGAGCGCGAGATCGGTGGCCGCGACGACGACCGCCTGCGTCGGCGTCTCCACGGTCCGGACCGGCGCCTGCTGCAGGTAGTTGTAGGTGCCGTACGCGAGTCCAACTCCGGCGGACAGCGCGATCACGACGACAAGCGCGATGCGAACGCGAAGCATTGATGGCCTCCTCACAGCTTTCAGCGCTTGTTCATTGCGCCTCGTTTCTCATGACCGCCGAGGCGTTGATGGTGATGGATCCGGACATGGTCGAACTCTTGTCCACGAGCTTCGCGAGCGGCTGCAGCGCGATGAACGTGAAGGGGTACTCCACCGTCACTTCCGACGCGCTGACGGTGCTGCTTCCGACCTGCAGCGACGCCGTCCGATTCACGGTGACCGTCGCCTTTTGGTAGTCCGGAAGCTGGCCGCTCTGCATATACGCCCGGACCCTGGTTTCCACCGCGCCTTCTTCGGGGTTCGGCAGGACCGACACCCGCGCGCCTTCGCGTGCCGCGTTCGTGACGACCTGCCAGGTCTGATACCCGCGGCCGAACTCGAAGATGCCGATCGAGATGAGCAGGATCAGCGGGACCGTCAGCGCCGCCTCGAGCAGCGCGGTCCCCCGCTCGCTGCGTAGGTTTCTCATATCTCGTCCCATTGCTGCTATGGACTCAGTTCGATCAGCGCCCCTATCGTGCCGATCAGAATCGCCGGACCGTACGCGTAGCGATTTCGCGCTGCGGCTCGAATGTCACGACCCGCATCCGGCTGACGCGCGATCAAGCGCGCCGTGCCGCTGACGGTTTCCGTCAAACGCCGCCTGTGAACCGCCACCGCACAGGCCAGCAGACCACCGGCTATCGCCGTATACAACCAGGTCAGCGCGATGGCCCTGGGACCGATGACGGCCCCGAGCGCGGCGACCAACTTGACGTCACCGGCTCCCATCGCGCCCATCACATGCGCCGGCAGCATCAGGGCGCCCCCGAGGAGCAACCCGGCGATGGAGCTCGCAATCGATCCGCCGCCCCAACCGGAGGCGGCGAAGGTGACC
This sequence comes from Acidobacteriota bacterium, assembly GCA_016210935.1. Taxonomy (GTDB): domain Bacteria; phylum Acidobacteriota; class Vicinamibacteria; order Vicinamibacterales; family JACQTH01; genus JACQTH01. Next base: position 2,811 of record JACQTH010000317.1, read on the forward strand.
CCGGAGAGTGCCGTCACCATGACCAGCGCATTCGGGATTCGGCCTGTTCGCACGTCGATCGCGGCGGCGATCCCCGCGGCGGCGACGGCGCAGGCGCCGGGAAGCATCTCAGACACTGCTCGCGATGACCTGCCAGAAGACGGTGTCAATCTGCGTTCCCAATGTTTTGAGCGCGCCAAGCGCGACGAGGGCGATGAGCGCCGCCAGTAATCCATACTCGGCCAAATCCTGCCCCTCGGTTCGCCCCATGAATGCTGTGACGCTTCTCCCCATCGTCTTCATCCCTCGTCCCTAGACATCTCCTAAGGCGGACATCATCACAGATGAAGCGAGTTTTCTCCGGTCCGCCTTAGGATCTGTCTTAGGCGCGGCCGCCCAGGGCGGCCGCGCAAAGGCTACTAACGAAGCTTCTCGGACACTGCTCGGTGGTTTCAGACGAAGCTTCGTTAGAGCGCCGCGACGATCTGCCCGAAGATGCTGGAGACGTTCTCGCCCGCGATCTTGACCGCTCCCGCCGCGACGACGGCGATGAGCGCGACCAGCAGCGCGTACTCCAGAAGGTCCTGGCCCTCTTCCCTGGTCACGAACGATCGGCAGGTGCTGATAAAACGGGTCATCTGATC
>JACQTH010000318.1 GCA_016210935.1 Acidobacteriota bacterium
CCGCGATATCCGTACAGCTTCACGGTCGCGAACTACCGCGAGATCAACGCGTTTGCGCTCCCGGGCGGTCCCATCTGGATTCACCGCGGCGCCATTGAGGCGGCGCAGAACGAAGCGCAGCTCGCCGGTGTCCTGGCGCACGAGGTCGCGCACCTGGCGAATCGGCACGCCGCGGAGCAGCTCAGCAACATGATGATCGCCAACTTTGGGCTGAGCCTGCTGCAGGCGATCCTCGGCAGCGGCAAGGGCGCGACGACCGCGCAGATCGCGGCGCAGTTCATCACGACCGGCACGTTCCTCAAATTCAGCCGGGATCATGAGCGTGAAGCCGACCGCACGGGCGTCGATATCATGCGCCGGGCTGGATACGACCCGAGAGGCATGATTGAGTTCCTGCAGGGGCTTCGGGAGCGGGCCCGCCGCGATCCGAGCGGGGTGGAGGTCTTCTTGTCGACACATCCCTCGCCGAGCAACCGGATCGAGCTGCTGGAGGCGCAGATGACCTCGCGCGGTGGCCGCCGCGACAGCGCCCGGTTCCGCCAGATTCGGCAACACCTCCGCAGACTGCCGCCCGCGCGGTCGATGCCACGACGATGAACCGACTTGCGCGCGAGAAGAGCCCGTATCTGCTTCAGCACGCCAACAATCCAGTCGACTGGTATGCCTGGAACGAGGAGGCCTTTCAGGCTGCGCGCGAGCGCGACGTGCCGATCTTTCTGTCGATCGGGTACTCGACCTGCCACTGGTGTCACGTGATGGAGCACGAATCGTTCGAGGACGCGTCGATAGCCGCGATCCTGAACCGGTCCTTCGTGCCGGTGAAAGTGGATCGCGAAGAGCGTCCCGATGTCGATCGCGTCTACATGACGTTCGTGCAGGCGACGACCGGGTCGGGCGGCTGGCCGATGAGTGTGTGGTTGACGCCGGATCTCAAACCGTTTTTCGCCGGCACGTACTTCCCGCCCTCGTCGCGATGGGGGAGGCCTGGCTTCACCGAGGTGCTGCACGAGATCGCGCGCATGTGGAACGAGGAGCGGTCAAAAGTCGTGCACTCGGCCGAGTCGCTGACGGAGCGGATCCGCGCGTTTTCGGCGAATCAGTCGATGGGATCGATTCCGGGCCCCAACGTGCTGGACGCGGCGGCCGCCCAATGGGCCCACACCTTCGACGCGCGCAGCGGCGGATTCGGCAGCGCGCCGAAGTTCCCGAGGCCGTCCGAGCTGCTCTTCCTGCTTCGCGAGCACGCCCGGAGCGGCGAGGCGCAACCGCGCGACATGTGCATCGCCACGCTGACCGCGATGGCCCAGGGCGGCATGCGCGATCACATCGGCGGCGGGTTTCACCGGTACTCCGTGGACGCGGAGTGGCGGATCCCGCATTTCGAGAAGATGCTCTACGACCAGGCACAGCTCGTGATCGCGTATCTCGAGGCGGCGCAGGTCTCCGGCAACCCGTTCTACGGGGAGGTCGCAGCGGACACGATTGCGTACGTCCTGCGCGATCTGAGAGATCGAGAAGGCGGGTTCTATTCAGCCGAGGATGCCGACAGCGTGCCTCCGGAAGCCGGAGATCCGGCGCTCGCGCGCAAGATGGAAGGCGCGTTCTATCTGTGGCGCGACGACGAGATCCAGCAACTGCTCGGCGATCGGGCAGACTTCGCCCGGATCCGATTCGGTATTCGGCCCCAGGGCAACGCGCCCGCCGATCCCCAGGGCGAGTTCGTCGGGAAGAATCACCTGTTCATCGCGCGCGCCATCGGCGACGTCGCGCAGATGACCGGGACGCCGGAACCGGAGGTTCGACAGGCGCTGGACGAGGCGCGGCGCGTGCTGTTCGAGGCGCGAAACACGCGCCCGCGCCCGCATCTGGACGACAAGATCCTCACGGCGTGGAATGGATTGATGATCGCGGCGCTCGCACGCGCGCATCGGGTCTTGCAGGCGGGGGCGCAAGGCGAATCACTCTCCGGCTCCCACGAGCGGCCGTTCTGGCGCGCCGCCGTCCAGGCGGCGGACTTCATCCTCACCCGGCTCTGGGATGAATCGCGTCAGACGCTGCAGCGTCGGTACCGGGACGGCGAGGCAGCGATTGACGGCTATGCGGAGGATTACGCGTACATGATTCGGGCGCTGCTGGAACTGTTCCAGAGCGACGGCGACCCGCGATGGCTGGAGTGGGCGCTGCGGCTGCAGCGGCGCCAGGACGAGCTGTTCTGGGATGCGTCAACGGGCGGATGGTTCAGCACGACCGGAGCTGATTCCTCCGTGCTGCTCCGGCTAAAAGAAGACTACGACGGCGCGGAGCCGACGCCGAGTTCGGTCAGCGCGTTGAACGTGCTCGAGCTGTACCATCTGACCGGAACGGCGGCGCTTCTCGAAGAGGCCGAGCGTACGTTCGCGGCGTTTGCCTCGCACATGGCCCAGGTCCCGCGCGGGGTGCCCATGATGCTGGCGGCGCTCTCGACCTATCACGCCGGTCTCCGCCAGGTCGTGATCGTGGGAGACCACGCGGCGGAGGACACCGGTCGCCTGCGCGCCGCGATCGCCAGACGCTTTCTGCCGTTTTTCCTGACGGTGCCGGTTTCCCGGCAGGCGGGGGATCTGGCGCGGCTTCTGCCGTTTGTCGCGGACATGAAGGCCATCGACAACCGCGCGACGGCGTACGTCTGCGAGCATTTCACCTGCCAGCGGCCGACGAACGATCTTTCTGTGCTGGAGACTCAGCTAGAATCACGTTTTAGGGGGGACCGTAAAGAATAGCCCCACGAATTGATTTCAGGTAGGGCCGACCATGGTACGTGGCTTCCGGCTTTAGCCGGAAGAACAACCGCGAACCTTCCGCCTAAAGGCGGAAGCCACGACTCATCGGGGCGCGTTGCTGGTCGGCCGCGACAGAGGTCCGATCGAATCTGATGAGCGACGACCTGCAGGTCACGGTCGCGGCCGGCGGCGAGCGGCTGCGCCTGGTGATGAACGCGCCGAAAGGCAATGCGCTGACGCTGGCGCTGATCGAAAAACTCCGGGCGGCTC
>JACQTH010000037.1 GCA_016210935.1 Acidobacteriota bacterium
AGTAGCGAAGCTTCGCCTCAAACCGCCGAGTCACGGCACCGGCGGAACGCGCGAATCTTCGCTACTAGTTGCGCGGCCGCCGCGGCGGCCGCGCCTAAGACAGCTCCTAAGGCGGACCGGAGAAAACTTGCTTCATCTGTGATGATATCCGCCTTAGGAGATGTCTAGGCGGTCATGATTCACTTCTTCTTCATCACTTCGGCCTTGAAGCCGGACTTCTCGCTGGCCACCTTGGCGATCGCTTCTGGAGACGTTTTCGCCGGCTCGTAGGTCACCTCCGCCGTGCCTTTCTTGCACTACGCGGTCCTGGCCGCTCAGGCGGTCGAGCGTCTCCGCGAGCTCCTGCCGGGGCTCATCGGCCCAGGGCGATCTTGAGTCCCGCCTGCACCAACCGCGGCAGGCCCGGCCGAACGCCGGCGGGATGTCTCGCCACGATGTAGGCGTTGTTGGCCAGGTTTTGCACGCTCGCAAACAGGCTGGCCCCACCGCCCAGCCGATATTCCCCTGACACGTTCACGACGAAGTACGAATCCGTCGAGTCGGTGACGACGTACGGGCCCTGGCCTGCGCGCGTGCGCATCCGGCCGACATAAAAGCCTTCCAGCCTCGCTCGCCAGGCCTGATGATCCGTTTCCACGCTCGCGTACACCTGATGGCGCGGCACATAGGGCAAGTCATCGCCGACCTGAACGTTCCCCCAAGGCCCGAATTGGCTCTGGAAGCTGTTCCGGAACTCGGCATGCGTGAACGTGTACGTCAGCCGGAGGGGCAACGCGGACGCGAGACCCAGCGCGGCGGCAGGATTCCATTGAGCGGACGCCTCCAGCCCGTAGACCCTCGCCTTGCCGCCGTTGAAGAGCCGTCCCTCGCCCGTGCCGCCGGTCGACAACGTGTCGCGACCGAGCAGATTGCCGTAGTCGTTGAAGAATCCGACGACATCGGTTCTGGCGCCGGCACGCTGGAGGCGCGTGCCGAATTCGTAGTTGACGCTGTGTTCAACCTCGGTACCCTCCACGGCCCCCGGGCCGGGCGGCGCGAATCCTTTGTGCACGCCGCCGAACACGCTCGCGCCCGGGCGGGCCTCGTAGCTGAGTCCGATGCCGGGAATGAAGGTGCTGACCTCGGTCGGCACCACGGTGGCGGAGCCGCTTCGCGTGGGGTCCGTCCGGGCATACGTCGTCTGCTCGAGATCGATGCTCTCGTATCGAAGGCCGGGCGAGGCGCTCCACTTGCCCCAGGTCATCGTGTCCGACACGAATCCGGCGACCGCCGTGGCGCCGACGATCTGATTCGCCTGACTGCCTGGCGCGCCCTTCCGAGTCAGGATCATCCGACCGCCCAGCATCTGATAGCCATCGTCCTGCTGGAAGCGATCCTCCTCGTCGCGGTGATAGCGCACACCCAATTCCATCTGGTGTCGAAGCGGGCCGCTCGAGCCCGACACGCCGAGGATCGACTGGACCCCCGCGCCGAAGTACGTGCGGTTGTTGTTTCGCACAATCAGCGCGTTCGGCGCGCTGTCCGCCCCGGTGAGGACGGCGAGGCGCTCGGCGTTGAGGGTGGGGCTGCGCAGCACGCCGGTCAGCCCGGAGCCCAACACGCTTTCGAGCTTGTACCAGGCGCGGTGGAAATTATTGCGATACACCACGGTCGTCAGGTCCCAGGTGGGGCGGGCCAGAAAGTGGCGGACCTGGTACTGTTCGTGCGTCGCGTCGAGGACATCGACCTGTGAGGCCGCGTACCGGCGCACCGGGTTGATCTGAAAGTCGGCATCCGTCAGACCGAGGTACGTTTCATCGCCGGTCTGCTCGGTGCGGCCGATCTTGAGCTCGATTTCCTGATACAGGCGGGCGGTGGGTCCGGTGTTGATGCGAAGCTTCGCCAGGTAATCCGCGAGGTCGACGCCCGTGTCGCCGCCGCCGTCCAGCTGCTTGAAGCCATCGTTGCGGAACTGGAACGTTTCGACGAGCCATCCAAGATGGCGGGAGGAGTCGCCGACCGCCGCCGTGATTTTTCGCGTGCTGTCGCCGCCACCGGCGACCGTCCCTCGAAGCTGGAAGGTGGACGGGATGCTGGTGGAGATGTAGTTCAGCACGCCGCCGGTCGTGATCGGCCCGTATTTGACCTGACTCGATCCCTTCCGCACTTCGAGCGATTCCATCCGGCCCGCGGTCGGCGAGTAATAGGCGGCAGGTGCCGCGTATGGCGCCGGCGCGACCAGCACGCCGTCTTCCATCATGGTGATCTTGCTGTTGCGGTCGGTCCCGGTGCCGCGCATGCCGATATTGGGGCGCAACCCGTATCCTTCCTCCTCTTGAATGTTCAGGCCCGGAACCTGCCGCAACATCTGATGGATGTCGTCCGTGGCGATTCTCGCTTTCTCCATCTCGCGCCGGTCGATGACGGTCGCGGAGCCCGGGATCTTGTCCACGAGACTCGCGTCGCCGACCACGTTCACGCGCTCGCGCACGATCTCGGGGAGCAGCAGGATGAGCTCGATCGGTTGACTCTTGGAGATCGTCACGCGCTCGGTGACCGGTGAGAAGCCAAGGGCTCGTGCGCTGATGCGATACTCGCCGCTTTCAAGCGCCGCGATCTCGAAGCGGCCGGTCGCGTCGGAGACGACCGTCGAAGGGTCGCCTTGGCCGGCCTGAATCATCACCTCCGCGCCGGCGACAGGCTGGCCGGAAGCGGAGATCACGCGGCCGGACAGCGCGACCGATTGCGCCTGAGCCGCGCTGAATGCTAGGGATGGGAAGAGCAGGACGAATGCCGCGGCGGCGGCCGGACCCGAAACATGGCGATGTCGCTTCATGATGTAGTCGCCGGCCTTCCTCACCGCCCCGTCTTTGGCCGCGGCACCAACTTCACCGCGGCCTTCGAGCGGACGAAATCACGAATCTCCTGCACGTGTTCGGTTTCCACCGCCACCTGCCGGCGGAGGAACTCTTCCAACACGGGATCCCCGGCGACCCGGGGCAGCAGGTCTTTGTACGCATCGAGCGCCTGCTGCTCCACGTCGAGCGCTTCAGCCAGAGCCGTCTCGAGGCGCATCGGCCCACCGCCGAGCGCGAGGGTGATCCGCAGCGCCGGGATGTGGCCCAGCGCCCGAATCTGCCGGGCGATCGCGGTCGCGTGTTCCAGCGTTTCCTTCACCGCGTCCTCGAAGAACCGGTCGGCGGCGACGGACTCCTTCCCGCGCAGCCGAAAGCGCATCTGAAGGTAGCGCAGGCACGCTTCGGCCTCCTCCGCCATCAACCGATTCAAGTCGTCGACGATGTCGCGGCGATCGGTGCCGACGCGCGGGGTTCCCTTGCTAGATCGCATACTTGAGCTCGTCAATCAGGCAATGGCCTTTGCAGACCTCGCAGGTGCGGCTCTCCGGGCAGGCCGCCCGGAACGTGCGAAACTGCTTGAGCACCTGGCGGCTCGCCGGAGCGCCGGAGGTCAGGAACCGCAGAAACTGCGCGAGGCGGTGGCCCGTCGCGTGACTGATGAGATGCTCGATTTTGCAGCTGTCGATCTCCGCCTCCGCCTCGGGGATCCCCAGCACCTCGCAGAGAAACGTCTTGACGATCACCCGTTTCGCCATGACGGCGTGCACCGCCTTGAGCCCCTTGGGTGAGAGCTTGACGAGATGGTGGGCGTCGGTCTGGACCCAGCCGCGCTTCTTCAGCGCCCGCAGGTTGATCGAGACGCTGCCCCGCGTGATGTTGAGGCGCCGGGCGATGTCGGACACGCGCGCCCAGCCGCCATAAGCCGCGCCGACTTCATGAATGGCCAGCAGGTGATGGGCGGCGCTGTGGGTGAGCTCGTTGGCCTCGAATTCCTTCCACGTATCCATGCCGATGTTTGATATACCATACAAGCGGTTGATATGTCTAGCGAAGCCGCGCCTCAAACCGACCAGCGCCGCTTCGCTAGAGATCACGAGGCTTTATTCAATAGCCCCGCTACGCGGGGGCTAGCCGTGCTTGGCCAACTAGAATGTGACCGTTTCGTACACATTCTGGCCGTGCAAGCACGGCTAGTTCAGCGTCCGATACCTGAAACGTTTCGCGCGATTCCGCACTAACAGGTGAGCCGGCAAATTCTCGCCTCGTGACGAGCGGACGAACGCAAGCGGCTGGACATCATCGCTTTTCTCGACAGATGGGAAGACGAGCTGACGGGGCCCCTCGCGTCATTCGGCGGATATTTCGGCTGAGAGAGCTGCCAATGAC
>JACQTH010000292.1 GCA_016210935.1 Acidobacteriota bacterium
CGTGCCGCCGGCGCATTTGTCGTTCATCGACGGGATTTTCTTCTTGCGACCGCTTTCCGGATCCTCCTTGAAGACGATGTTCTTCGCGTCCTGACCGCCCAGCTCCACGACGGAGTTGACCTCCGGGTGGAGCTTCTCGACGGCGAGCGAGACGGCCGACACTTCCTGAACGAACTTGCCGCCGACCAGCGGCGCCAGCGCGCCACCGCCCGATCCGGTGAAAAACATGCGGCAGTTGTCGCCCGTGAGGTGCAGATCCGCATCAAGGCGCTTGAGAAACTCGAGCGTCTTTTCAGGCTGCTTCGTCTCGTGCCGCTGGTAGTCTGACCAGACGATCGCGTCAGTGTCCGCGTCCACGGCCACGGCCTTGACGGTCGTGGAGCCAACGTCCATGCCGATGAGATAGGTAGGCGTGTTCACGAGTGCCCTCTCAGTAATGTTCCGAAGTGCCTAAGGGTGCCTAGGGTGCCTAGAGTGCCTGGAGTGCCTAGGGTGCCTGGAGTGCGAGAAGCGCTTTCCGCACTCGGCACTTTAGGCACCTCAGGCACCCTGGCACTCTTACGCCGCCCTCGACACGCTCACCGTGCCGCGTCCGCGCGGCGCGGGCGCCGGCACCCGGCTGAACCTGGCGCGGCCATCCATCAAATCGCTGACGTGCAGCACGAACTGCGCGGCCGTGCCGGTCATCCCATGCCGGTGTGGCACGTGGTAGAAGGGCCGCCGGAGGACCGGGTGCGCGTCGACGAAACGGCGAATGTCATCGAGCGATTTGCCCGTCGAGGCCAGCGCCTGCGCAAACTCGGTCCGTGCCTTCGCCTTGGCCTCGCCCAACGCCATCTGCACGCGGCTGTGCGCGTTGATCTCGCCTTCGCCGGAGGTCTCGATGGGAAGGAAGATCATGTCCTTGAAGTGGTTCATCACCGCTGACTGGACGCCGTCGGATTGCGACGAGGGCATGCAGCCGAACGGCTTGAGGCTCAGGACCATATGCGCCTTCTTGTGGACGGTGTAATAGATGTTCTTCGCCACTTCCATGTGGCCTTCGCCGCCGCGGGCGAAGACGTTGTAGTACGGCGCGGCGAGCCCCGCCAGCTCGTCGAGGTTGACGAGCGTGTGGCCGATCCCGCCCAGCTGCTGGACGACCCGCTTGTACTGATGGTTGTAGAACCAGTTGCCGATGCCGAAGTACGCGAGCTTGCTCTTGAACTTCAGCTCACGGGCGAGCCGCGCTTTCAGCTGCGTCCAGGGCGGCGTGGGATAGTCAACGTCCTTCCTTCGAATCCTGTTCGCCTTCGCGAGCCACAGCATGTACATGATCCAGGTGCCAATCGGTTCAACCATCACCTGCGCGCCTTCACGCTCAAGGAAGTTGAACATCCGGAAATTACCGTCGCCTTCGGTCGTCTGAGCCCAGAACTCGCCGGTGACCTTGACGACCGGCTTGACACGCAGCCGATCCACGTCGATGGCGCCCACCCGCTCGCGTGCGGAGGCCAGGGTTTCAATCGTCTGAGGCCCGTACAGGTGGTCGTGGATTTTTCCAAGCGTGTTGAGGGTGTTGCGCAGCTTCTTGCGCCCGCGGATCCGGCTCAGCAGCCACTGCGGCGCGTGGTCCTCGATTTCGTACACCTTTCGCTCCCGAACCGCCCCTGTCAGCTCCTGCATCACTTCGTTCATCACGCGGTCGGTCTCGCCGCCATTCACCTCGAAGGGACGGATCTGGTAGGTGATGTCATTCAAGACATCGCCGAAGTTCAGCGCGCTGAACGCGCCCATCCCGAAATCGACCGTGAACTTGAGACCCGGCTCGCCCGAGGCGGCCTTGATGCCATCGGTCTGCTGGAACAGGAGGACGCGGAACCCATCGAAGCCGGAGTTCTGGACGGCCAGCCGGTATTCCGCCTCGTACATGCCGAAGCGGCACGGACCGCATGAGCCGGCGGTGAAGAACACGTAGTTGTCGATGATCTCCTGCCGCGAAAGCCCCGTGGACTCGAGATGCTGCAGGTATTTGATCAAGTGGCCGACCGTGAAATAGGTCGGATTGCACTGGCCGTTGTTGCCGTACTCCTTGCCGAGCTGGAACGCGGCGACATCGGGTGTCGGAAGAATCTCGGTCTTGTAGCCGGCCGCCTGAAACACGGACTTGATCAGCCATTCGTGCTTCGACGTCAGCCCGCCAAAGAGAATGGTGACGCGGTCGCGCTCGGCCGCGGTGAATGGCCGTTCGATCGGCCGGTGAAAGTGCTGGCGAGGAGCCTGCGACGCGGCACGCGCCTCCAGGCGTGCCCGTTCAGCCTCGACCTGACGGCGGATTTGCGCCTCGATGGCTTCGCGCGTTCGCAGGGGAATGCTCTGAGACGAAGTTCGAGGTTCGTGTGCTGCGGAAGAAAGCCCATGGCCGCTCGTGCAGCTCATAGTCGCGTCCTTTCTTGTGAGTGAGAAATCGGGTGGGCAGACTGGCGGCGGCCCGCCGCGGAGAGGAGTGTAGAGTGCCCTACACGCATGTCGCCGCTTGCTCCGGCAAGCGTAGCGTGAGCAGC
>JACQTH010000293.1 GCA_016210935.1 Acidobacteriota bacterium
ATCGGCCGGCTCGCGTCCGCAGGATCGCGTTGGCCGTACTGAAGGGTGATGTGCCGATCGGCGGAAGCGCTGAGCTGGTACCGTCCGGGCAGCAACGCCCGGAATTCGTAATGCCCCTGCGCGTCCACCACTTCGCTGCGAACCAGCGCCCGATCGTCGAACGGAATCAGCCGCAGCCTGGCGCCGCCAATGGGCCGGCCGGTTTCTGCAGACACGACGGTTCCGGCGATGCTCCCATCTTGTGGCGCCGCCGGCGGCGTCTGCCATTCTCCAGGCGAAAGCGACAACACCGTCAGGGCGAGGAGCAAACCCTTCACGGCAGGCTCCTCGGCGTCAGCATCACGCCCCGCTCCTCGCCTTCGGCAAGCAAGACGATCGTCGCCAGCGGCTTGAGCTGACGCAGGACATCCGGGTCGGTCCAGGAGTCTTCCTCGAGGCCGGCGGCGGCGCACACCAGATAGGTGCCTGGCAGCAGTCCATCGATCGAGAAACGTCCTGCCGTTGATCGAACGCTTTTGACGAAACGGGAGGGCGGCCTCCACAAGCGCTCATCATCGGCAAACACGACGATCTGCGCGTCAAGTGGGCGTGTCGGGTCTGCGGCGGTCAGCATGCCCGTCACCGTCGCCGTACGATCGGTGATGAGCACGCGCAACGTGCGTGGCCCGGGCGCGGCGCGGAAGTCGATCGGCGTGTCGGTGATGTCCCGATCATCGAGCGCGAGTCGCTTGACGGCCCACCCTGACGGAAGGCCTTCGATACGGATGATCCGCGGCCCGAACAGACTCCGGATGACGAATCGGCCATCGGCTCCTGTGACGGCGGCGCTCACCGGGGTCGCCGAGGCCGGCGGCCCCGGGAGCTCGAACTCCACCTCGTGCGCGATCACGTGCAAGCCAGAAAGCGACGGCGCCACGGTCCGTGTGTCGGTCTCGACGAGGCCCTCGAGCCGCGCGCCCCGTTCGGTGCGGATGATGAGGTCGGTGAGGTCCTGCCCCGCGACCGTAAGTCGCATCGCGAAAAACTCCGGTTCGTGGATCGTCGCTGGCTGCGCGTTTGCGGTCCGGTTGCGGCCGCCGGTAGGAATGGCCGTTCCGGTCAGCCAGTAGTCGCCCGGCGGGATAGTGGCAAACTCGAACACGGCGCTGGCCCGATCGCCCAGAACCGTGTCGCCGCCGGCGGACTGCAACCGGAAACGGAAGGAGCTGTTCCTCGTGCCCGCGGAATCAGTGGCGAGCCCCGCGACGCGCGCCACAGGCACCCGCGCCATGGCGAAATCCAGACCACTGACCTCGGCTCCGATGCCGACGCGGATTCTCTGCGCGTCGTTCACGCGGGATGTGCCCGGATAGTACGTCCGTGCGAGGCCCTGCCTGACCGCGACGGGCGGCGCAACGACGCTGCGGATGCCGTCTCGGACGACGATCGAAGACTGAGCCAGCGCCTCGACGTAGTACTCTCCGGCAGGCAGGGTATGAATCCGGAATCGTCCGAGATCGTCGGTGACGGCCTGTCGAACCGTCACCGGTCTGCGCCCCTTCAGCGAATGCACGAACCGGACTGCGGAAACCGTGACGTCGTACGCAGCCTCGCCGGCATCCGTGGTGAGGCGTCCCTCGATCGCCCCGGCTCGCGACACGGCCAGATCGACGCGAACGGCCTGGCGTTCCGCCAGCACGAATGGCGTCGATCGGCCGATGAACCCCGGCTTGTCGGCGACGATTGAATACTGGCCTCCAGGCAATCGATCGAACCGAAACCCGCCTTCGGTATCAGTGTCCGTGAACTTCGTGGGCATGCCGTCGCCGTCCAGACGGACACGTGCGCGGCGAAGAGGCGTGGCCGGCGAGCCGGCGACGGGAGCCACAACCACGCGGCCCACGATCGATGACGTGCCTGTGGGCGTCGCGGTTGATCGGTCCCGAGGAGGTACTTGTGGGCCCGCTGCAGTCAGCACCACCGCGAGCGAAACGGCGCACCAGACCCGCATCAAGGCGGTCATCGCTTCGGAAAGTATAATCGGCGCATATGAGAGTTTGGATGCGCCGCGCTGCCGTACTACTTCTCGCCCTCACCACCGCTGCTCTGTCCGCTCAGACTGGGGAAAACGATCGGTTGGCCCGCGAGATCTTCAAGGAACTGATAGAGATCAACACCACCGATTCAGCCGGCGACAACACGAAGGCCGCCGAAGCCGTCGCGGCGAGGCTCAAAGCTGCCGGATTTCCTGAGGCGGACGTGAGCGTCCTCGGACCGCATCCCCGCAAAGGCAACCTCGTCGCCCGCTACCGCGGAACGGGCGCACGTCGTCCGATTCTTCTGCTCGCGCACCTCGACGTCGTCGAGGCGAAGCGCGAAGACTGGTCCGTCGATCCCTTCACGTTCACCGAAAAAGACGGGTTCTTCTACGGACGAGGGACCACCGATGACAAGGCGATGGCGGCAAGCCTTGCGGCCAACCTGATTCGGCTCAAGCGGGAAGGCTTCACGCCCGATCGCGATCTGATCCTCGCGCTGACGGCTGATGAAGAGGGCGGGAGCTTCAACGGCGTCGATTGGCTCTTGAAGCATCATCGCGCGTTGATCGACGCCGCATTCGGGATCAACGAGGGCGGCTCGGGTCAGATCAAAGAGGGGAAGTATCTGACCAACGAGGTGCAGGCGAGCGAAAAGGTGTACCAGGACTTCCGCCTGGAAACGAAGAATCCGGGCGGGCACAGCTCGCGCCCGGTGAAGGACAACGCGATCTATCGGCTCGCGGCGGGGCTCTCGCGGTTGTCGGCCTTCGAGTTTCCCGTCCAACTAAACGAAGTGACCAGAGGCTATTTCACGCGGATGGCCAGTTTTCAGACGGACGCGAAGATTGCCGCGGATATGAAAGCCGTCGCGCAGCCGGCGCCCGATCCGCAGGCAGCCAGACGCCTGGCCGCGTCGTCACCCTATTACAACGCGCTGATGCGGACGACCTGCGTCGCGACGATGCTGAGCGCCGGTCACGCGACGAACGCGCTGCCGCAAACCGCGACGGCGAACGTCAACTGCCGTATCCTGCCTGGCGAGTCGCCCGCGGCCGTGAGGCAGAAGCTGGTTGACGTCCTCGCCGATACCGCGATCGCCGTGACGTTCGTCGACGAGGCGAAGCCAAGTTCGCCGTCACCGTTGACGCCCGAACTGATGCAGCCGATCGAAGCGATCACCAGGGCCATGTGGCCGGGCGTGGTAGTCGTGCCTACCATGAGCACGGGCGCGACCGACGGCCTCTACCTGCGGAACGCCGGCATTCCGACCTACGGGGTCGCCGCCATGTTCGGCGATATGGACGATGTGCGGGCGCATGGCCAGGATGAGAGGATTGGGGTCAAACAGTTCTTCGAGGGGGTGGAGTTTCACTATCGTTTAATCAAGATGCTCGGGCAGAATTGATGGAGTCAATAGCCGAAGGATTTACCACAGAGCACACAGAGACCACGGAGAGACCGAAAATGTTTCTCTGGGATCTCCGTGCTCTCTGTGGTGAATTCAGAAAGGACGTTTCAGTGGTCACGCTTCCTCGTCGTCTTGCGGCTGCCGCGAGCCTCGTGATCGCGGCGCTGGCGATCGCGCGCGCACAGCCGCCGGCTGCTCCGGCGCGACCGGCTTCGACCAGTGCGATCAAAATTCCCTACGAAACGTACAAGCTGCCCAACGGGTTGACGGTGATCCTTTCCGAGGATCACACGACCCCGACCGTGGCGGTGACCGCGTGGTACCACGTGGGATCGAAGAACGAACTGCCCGGCCGCACCGGCTTTGCGCATCTGTTCGAGCACGTGATGTTCACCGGGTCGGCGCACGTGCCGTACGGTTTGCACGACAAGCTCACGGAAGGGGTTGGCGGCGAGAACAACGGGACGACGTCCAACGATCGCACCGTCTATTACGAGGTTGTGCCGAGCAACTACCTCGAATCGGCACTGTGGATCGAATCGGACCGGATGGGGTTTCTGCTCGAGACCCTCGACGTCGCCAAGCTGAACGCGCAGCGCGACATCGTCAAGAACGAACGGCGGCAGCGGATGGACAACCAGCCGTACGGCCGCGCGTTCGAGATCCTCTCTCAGGCTGTCTATCCGCCCTCACATCCGTATTCCTGGCCGGTCATCGGCAGCATGGAAGATCTCTCCGCCGCATCGGAGGAGGATGTGAAGAGCTTCTTCCGGCTGTATTACGCGCCCAACAACGCCATCCTGTCGATCGCGGGTGACATCGACCCGTCACAGACCCGGGCATGGGTGACGAAGTACTTCGGCGATCTGCCTCGCGGCAAGGACGTGCCGCGGCCCGCGATCGCACCGGTCACGCTGGAAGCGGAAAAGCGGCTCGTCTTCGAGGATCGGGTGCAGGTGCCGCGCCTGTATGTCGTCTGGCCGGCGGTCGGAGAAAGGAACGATGATCGGTTCGCCCTCTCGGTGCTGGATGCGATTACCGCCGGTCCGCGGACGGCCCGTCTCACCAAGGCGCTGGTGTACGACCAGCAGGCGGCCGCGTCCGTCGGCACGAGTCAGGAAAGCAACGAGGACGTTGGCGAGTGGCTGATGACGATCACCCCGCGCCCGGGCCATTCCTTGACCGATCTCGAGAAGGCGGCCGATGAGATCCTCGAACGCGTCAAGACCGACGGGCCGACCGCTGAGGAAATCGAGCGGGCGACCGCGGGCCTGGAGCTGGGATTCGTCAACAGTCTCCAATCGAATCTCGGCAAGGCGCTGCGGCTGGCCGACGGCGCGGGGTTCCACGGGAATCCGGGCCATTACCAGGAGGAATACGCGAAGATGCTCAACGTGACGGCTGCCGACGTGAAGCGTGTCGCGAACACGTATCTGACGCGCGGCCGGGTCGTCTTGAGTATCGTGCCGATGGGCAAGACCGATCTGGCGTCCAGGGCGGCGGAAAGCAAACCGGTGAAATGAGGCTCGCGATGAAACTGTTCCATCGGCGCTCGTATCACATCGGCCCGAGCGTGTGCCTCGCGGCACTCCTCGCCTGTGTTTCGGTGGCGGCGCAGCAGACCCTCGATCGCACGAAGGTGCCCCCCCCAGGCAAACCTCCGGTGCTGCGTGTGCCGGCGTGGACCAAGGCGAAGCTGGCGAACGGCA
>JACQTH010000031.1 GCA_016210935.1 Acidobacteriota bacterium
AGCTTGGAGCGCTCACGACGTTCTGAACCGCCGCTTACAGCTGTTGAGCCAGTGAAAGCGGAATGGCGGTGGCCCCGCGTTGGGGGGCTCGGTTTCTTTGTTCTACGATTAGAATGACGTCATGAGGCTTCTGAGCCGGACGACGGCGCCAGGAGTTGCTCTCGGTTTTGCGCTAGCAGCGACCATCGTGGGCACCGGCCTCCCCGCAAGGGTGATCGTCACGGCGGACCGGGAGGCATCCCAGGAACGGAGCACGATGGAGAGCTATGACGACCTCCTCGTACGCGTCGAGGAGAGGGCGCCTGGCTTCGGGGGCATGTTTATCGGCCAGGACGGACGACTCGCCGTATACCTGTTCGACCCCTCGCAGCTTGCCGCCGCCCGCTCGGCGATCGAGGCCGTGTTCGGTGCACAACGAGTGCCGGCAGCGGGCCTGCGCGCCCTGCAGGGTCGGTACACGGTGTCCCAGCTGAAGCGGTGGACAGAACGCGCGGCGGGGATGCTGGAGATGTCGGGCGTGACCATGGTGGATCTGGACGAGGCCAAGAACCGCGTCGCGATCGGGCTCGAGGACGACTCCAGGACGCCGACGGTGGAGCAGGCGCTCGTGTCGCTGGGTATCCCGCGCGAGGCTGTCGTGATCGAGGTGACGGGACAGATCAGGCCGCTCGATCACCCACAACCCAAAAGCCATTCGGACCAAGTGCGGCCGCGATCCGCTTCCCCTCCGCCGCGATGAAGAACAGCTGCCAACCGCCGAACCTGCCTGCCCGGCGGTAAAGTCATCCTGGCTGACGGCCTTGAGCATTTCGGTCTGGCGCATCACTGCGCTGTGGAGAGACCAGAGGCCGCAGCTCCTGCAATCGATGTCTGCTAATCGATCGTGGTGGGCGTGTTCCTCGTGGGAACGCAGCAGGTCGCACATCGCCTCGCGCAGCGCCGCAGCCCGCGAGGCCAAATCGACGCGCACCAGCACGACGTGCCGACGCGGGAACCGTCTCCATCACGCGCTCCCGCATGAGCGACTCAGGAGGTCTGGGTTGGCGTTGACCGCGTAGACGTGCGGCGTCACCGCCCAGAGCTCGCGGCGAACGCGCCGTGCCGTGATGGTGACGTCGAGCGACCGTCGTTGCAGCTCCGCGACGAGCATCGGCACGACTTTATCGGACAGACGCAACGCGCTGTCCACAGCAAATGCGAGCCGGTTACCACAACGGCCGGACCCCGCCAAGCTCCTCGCTTGCGGGGGCCCCTACGCCCCGCGCCGCTCGTCGCAGGGATTCAGGCTTCTGATCCTACAGGTGTGCCAGTGTTGTGCAAGGCGAAACGCGGCCACAACTCTGGCGGACCGGCTCGTGGCCAGCGGGTCTCAATTATGATTGCCGGATGGTAAATGGGATCATCCCCGCGCTCTCACTCGTGTTCGCCGCGACGATGCTCGTTTCTGCCGGGAATCAGACACCTCAAACGGTGCCGCCGCCGTCGGCGAGCGAGGCGATCCACATGGCGGCCCAGGCTGAACGCGACGTGATCGGCTACGCGACAGTGGAGCGGATGTGCGCGCCGTGCCATGGCCTGGAGCCACTCGTGGCCGCTGTCAGAACGAAGGAGGAATGGGACGCCACGTTCACCAAGATGAGAGAAGCGGGTGCCCAAGGAAGCGAGCTGGAGTTTCAGCAGGCGTTCGAGTACGTCATTCGCAACCTGTCGGCGCTCAACGTCAACAAGGCCACCGCGAAGGAGATCGAGTTGTGGCTCGACGAGAGCGACAAAGTGGCGCTGGCCATCGTTGACGCGCGCAATACGAGTGGGGCGTTCAAGACGATCGATGACCTCAAGAAGGTTCCGGGGATTGACCTGAAGAAGCTGGAAGCGCGCAAGGACCGCGTGCGATTTTGAACTGAGGTTCTCGACGAGGGTTCGGAACAAAGGTTCATCGACGACGGTTCCAAGAAGGTTCGTTCACGAAGGTGCTTCCGCACGGAACCATCGTCTCGAACCCTCGCAGAACCTTGGTCAAGAACCGCCGTCCGAACCGCTGTCAGACCCTCGGAAAGAACGATTGGCAATCTCACTCTCGCCGAACGGCCGGCCACTCCAGTGACTCCGGCATCGTCGGCGAGCGCTGCGTCACGATCCAATACTCGACCGTCACCTCGCCGAGCGCCGGAATCCACCTGAAGGTCGGCACGTTGAACAGGCGGCCTCGGTCGATCATCTGGCGCCGCGATTCGGGCATCGGCGAGACCCCGAATTCCATTCCACGCGTCACCGCCGCGCCGTTCCACGGGGACTGGGTGCGACTCCGGTTTTCTTCCCAGATCCCCATCCACGGAAACTCCCGTTGCCGCCAGACATAGCCGAAGGCGAGCTGGGTGTCGGGCATCCACGCGACGAAGTACGCATGCTCGCGCCCCGGATCCATCAAATGCGCGGTGTAGGCGCTGGACGCTGGGGCGCTCGTGTAGACGCGGAGATCGGTCACGCCGCCGTCGAGGCGCGGTGCGGCCGGCCAGTCGAATTCAGCGGCCGGAACGAGGTAATCCGCCGGCCCGAACCGGGTCTCGAAGACTTTCGAGCGCGTGGCCGACGCGCGGAACGTCGTCACACCGTGCTGAAGAAACGGCGGACCCAGGGTCACGTGCTGGGTCCAG
>JACQTH010000296.1 GCA_016210935.1 Acidobacteriota bacterium
AGGCGTTGGGGGACGAGGCGGAAGATGAAGATGGAGACGCTATGCTGGTTTTCATCACCACGGGCGAGGCCGCCGCCGCGGCCTCCGGATTCTCGACGTCGACGCGGATGACGTTCCGGTTGCTCACGATGCGGAAGCGCGCTTCGCGCGCGAGCGTCACGCGGATTCGCGCCACCGGGGCCCCCAGCGATTCGGTGGTTTCGACCGTGACGCCCGCGATCGTCCCGCGCGGCGACGTTACGCGGTTCACGACTCCTTCGATGCTCACATTCCTGAGGTCGACGAGGAGCGTGAGCGGTTCCGGGTGCGTCGTCAGATACGGAACGGGATCCGACGCCTCGATGACGATCGACGTCATCTGCCGATCCGAGATTGACGAGATCGTCTGAAGCCGCGCGAGCGGCAGCCCGGCCTCGTTCTCCCCCGCGCCAGGCCCGACCGCCCGCGCCCCCAGCTCACGCACGCCCATGGCGGCGAGCAGAACGACCCCGGTGAACAGGAGGCGCGTCCAGCGCCGGCTTCCCCGCTGCTCACTCGATTTGAGCATCTGTCACTCCTCGCCAGAGAATGCCTGGAGTGCCTAGAGTGCCTAGAGTGCAAGAAGCGGAACTTTTCGGCACCCCAGGCACCCTCGGCACTTTAGGCACCCTAGGCACAGTTACAATTCGCGCAACGTCTTGCGGATCTCTTTCTGCTTCGTCACCGACAACGGATCGTTGACGTCCTGCACGATGACGAGCGAATCGGCCGTAATCTCTTTGATGACCCCGTCGACGAGCCGCTCCTTCGGTCGAACGATGTACGTTTTCTGATTCGGGCCCTGAACCATGGCGAGATACGCCCCCCGGCTTCTGAGGATCCCCTTCAGCACAATCTCGCCCACGGTGAGATTCGCGAGCCCCTCGGCCGGCTGGCCGGCGGGTCGCGCTTCCACGCCGCGATGCAACAGGCTCAAGAACGGATCGCGGCGGCCTTCGACGCGATAGGTATACGTGTCGGCCGGTGGCGTCTGATCGGCCTTGACCGCCGGTGCTTGTGCTGGGGCGGCGGGAGGCGGCTGTTGCGCCGGCGCCTGTGCGATCAGCGTCGCGCCGCTCAGAACCACCGCCGCCATCAATTGGATCAACCCTCGTTTGGTCACCAGAACTCCTAATTGCTCGGCGTCGCGGGCGGCGCGGGCGCCGGGACCTTCGCCGCTGGCAGCAGCACGAATGTCGTCGCCACGCACTGCGCGTCGATCGTCGTCGTCGAATCCGGCTTGTCCTTCGCTTTGATCCTGATGTTGCCGATATTGATGATTCGCTGAAACTTGCTCACCCGATCGAAGAACATCGCGAGGTTGTGGTAGTTGCCTTCCAGCTCCAGATTGAACGGCCATTCGGCGTGGAGCTGCTTGGTCACGGCCGGCGTCGGCGTGATCTTCATGACCCTGAGATTCGACTGCTGCGCCAGGATTTGGATGCGCCGCACCAGATCGCCGAAGTCCTTCTCCTCGGGCAAGACGGCCTGCAGGCTCTGAAGCTTGACCTGCAGATCGGCGACGTCTTTTTCGAACTGCGGCAGCCGTCGCGCGATCATCAAGCCTTTGTTGATGTCGCCGCGCAGCGTCGCCAGCCGCTCGCGCTGGCTCGTCATCTCGACCTGCAGCGGTGAGACGTAGAAGTTGAAGAAGGCGGCCGCGGCCACGCCCGCAAGCGCGACGAAGACGCCGACCTGGCCGTACCACGGAAGCTTGCTCAGTCCGATGTTCATGGCCCCTACCGTGCCGGCGCCTCGAACTGCGCCTTGAGCGTGAACTTGATCAAATCCGGCTGGCCGGGCTGCGGGCTCTCGACCGCACTCTCGGTGAGCTCGACCGGCTTCTTGAAGTAGGTCGAGCTTTCGAGGTTGGCGATGAAATCCGACACCGCCGTCAGCGTGGTGCAGCGGCCCTCGATCGTGATGTCGTTGTTCTGCTGCGTCATGCCGGTGAGCCAGAGCATCTCGGGCAGGCTGCGGCTCACTTCGTCGAGCAGGTGGACCGGTCCGCTCTGCCCGCGTCGCAGGGTCTCAATCAGGTTGACGCGCTGCGTGAGCTGCGCCCGCTGCTGCTCGAACTGGAGGACCCGCATAATCTGCGTGCGCAGCCGGATGGTCTCCTGTTCGGCGGCCGCCACTTCCTCGGCCAGCCGCGCCGATTCCTTCTGAAGCGACCAGTACCACCACCCGAGCGCAAGCGCCGTGCCCACCAGGATGAAGCTGCAGGCGATCGGCACCTTCTGCGCCACGTCGACCGCGATGCGCTTCCGGCGCTTGGGCCGCGCGGTTTCGACCGTCAGCAGGTTGATGCGAATCATCGGTCACCCGCCCGTCTGAGCGCGAGTCCTACCGCCACCGCCGCGGTCGGCGCGACCTCCTGGGGGTCATCGACGCCAAAGCGGGCGGCGTCGAAGCCGATCTTCCGAAACGGATCGAACGGCTCCACCGGACAGCCGAAGCGATCGCCCAGCATCTCGGCAAACCCGTCGGTCCTCGACGCGCCGCCGCTGAGGACAATCCGGTCGATCCGGTCGGACGCCGCCGTCGCCTTGAAGAAGTCGAACGTCTTCTGGATCTCGAGGAGCACGTTCTCGGTCACCGCGCGAATCACCGGCCGCGCCTCCTCGAACGTCATCCCTTCGACCGGCACGCCTTTCTTGAGCAGCTCCGCGCTCTCGAACGGGAGATTCAGCTCCTTTTGGAGCGCCTCCGTGTAGGTGTTGCCGCCGATCGAAATGTCGCGCGTGAACAGCGATTGCCCGTCCGTGATGATGTTGATGTTGATGGCGCTCGCGCCGGCGTTGAGCAGCACCGTCACGACGCCGGGCTCGATGCCGTAATTCGCCTCGTACGCGTTCTGCAACGCGAACGCGTCCACGTCGACGACGACGGGATGGCGCCCCGCCTGCGCGATGACGCCGGTGTAGTCCGCGATCTTGTCTTTCTTCGCGGCGACCAGCAGCACCTCCATCGCGCCGCGGTTCTCGGGACCGGTTCCCGGATCGACGATCTGGTAGTCGAGGTTCACATCCTGGATGTCGAAGGGGATGTACTGCTCGGCTTCCCAGTGGATCGAATCCGCCAGTTCCGACTCGGTCATGACCGGCAGGCTGATCTTCTTGACAATGACGGCGTTGCCCGACAGCGAGGCCGCCACCTGTTTGGTCTTGATGCCGCGCTCGTCGAACAACCGCCGCATCGCCTCGACGACCGCGCCGCCGTCGATGATGGCGCCGTCCACAATCGCATCGGGCGGGACCGGCGCCGTGCCGAAGCCCGCGACCTTGTACGTGCGCCCGGTCGCCTTCAGCTCGACCGCTTTTATGGCAGATGACCCGATGTCGAGCCCGACTACTGCCTTGGGTTTCCGAAACACGCCTATGCCGTTCCTTTCCAAGACCTTAATAGCATCACCCACCGGTCCCGGGGCACACTCCGGGCGTCAACCAGTGGGCAGGGCTGGTGTGAAAATCCGAGAAACGCTGGACCTGCCTGTACGAAATGCGGCACAGGTCCGACCTTCTTATCGGTCGGTCCCGCTAACTCCTTGACAGGGTGTGAAGTTTCGTGCGGCGCCTTGACGGACTGCGATCCGAGCCGGTATCATTTGGGTTTGCCGATCGCGAAGTGTAAAGGACAGAGATCCCATTAGGTGCGTTTGCGCAGGAACGATGAAGAGTTTTACCGCCACCCCGAAAACCATTCAACGCCGCTGGCATCTGATTGACGCACAAGACAAGGTGCTCGGCCGGATCGCTACCGAGGCGGCCAGACTTCTGCAAGGCAAGCACAAACCGACCTACACGCCCTCGATGGACACCGGCGATCACGTCATCGTGGTGAACGCCGCGCGGGTCCGGCTGACCGGGGCGAAAGAAGACCAGAAAATCTACCGCCGGCACAGCGGATACGAAGGCGGGCTTCGCGAAGAGCGCGCGAAGGACGTCCGTCAGAAACGCCCCGTGCGGCTCGTCGAAGAAGCCGTCCGCGGCATGCTGCCGAAGACGACCCTGGGCGATGCGATGTACCGCAAGCTGAAGGTGTACGCGGGCGGCGATCATCCCCACGCGGCGCAAAAACCCACCCAGCGCGAGGTCTCATAAGTTGGCGACGATTCAATATTACGGCACCGGTCGACGGAAGACCGCGAGCGCGCGCGTGTTCCTGAGGCCGGGCAGCGGCACCATCACGATCAACGAGCGGCAGTTCGACCAGGCGTTTCCGACCGAGGCGCTACGCACGCAGGTTCGCCAGCCGCTGTTGCTCACCGAGACGGCCGATAAGTTCGACATCTTCGCCACCGTCGACGGCGGCGGGATTGCCGGCTGGGCCGGCGCCGTGCGGCTCGGCATTTCGCGCGCGCTCTGCGAGTACAACGCCGAGCTGCGCAAACGGTTGAAGAAGGAAGGGTTGCTGACGCGCGATCCGCGCGTGAAGGAACGCAAGAAGTACGGAATGGCGGGAGCGCGCAAGCGCTTCCAGTTCAGCAAGCGCTAGTGGAGGACGTTTGAGTGGCATCGCGATGAAAGATCTGTTGGAGGCCGGCGTTCATTTCGGCCATCAGACGAAACGCTGGAACCCGAAGATGAAGGAGTACATCTTCGGCGAGCGGAACGGCATCTACATCATCGACCTCGGCAAGACCGCGAAGCTGTTTCGCGACGCCGAGGAGTTCGTCACGGGGCTGGCGACCGACGGCGGGACAATCCTGTTCGTCGGGACGAAGCGGCAGGCCCAGGACGCGGTCGCCGAAGAGGCGCAGCGCTGCGGCATGTATTTCGTCAACCAGCGCTGGCTGGGCGGCCTGCTGACGAATTTCGCGACCATCCAGCGAAGCCTCGGCCGGCTGCGCGATCTCGAGGCCATGAGCACCGACGGCCGCTACGACACGATCACGAAGAAGGAAGTCGCGCGCATCGAGAAGGAGAA
>JACQTH010000297.1 GCA_016210935.1 Acidobacteriota bacterium
ATCCGCGCTCGACGACTTCCACGCGAATGGGCGTTTTCGAGTCGAAGCTCGGCTGTTCGGGTGAGGCCGCCGCAGGCGCTGACGGGGCCTGTCTCGAGGGGGGCGCCGGCGGCGAGGTCGGACGCTGCACGCCGTGCGACGCGCAGCCGGGCGCGAGCACCGCTAGCAAGACTGTGAGAACGACTCGATCGTTTTTCATGCGCCTAAGCCGGGCTTGCACGGGAAACGTGACCGTTTTGTACACTTTCTGGCCGTGCAAGCACGGCTAGTGGCGTGTCTATCGGCGTCGCGCGAGACCGTCTGCATCGCGCACAAGCAGAATCCATGTGAGCGAGAGCACGTTCGACGCAAAGGATGAGATTCGTGGAAAAACTGCCTGTGCGAGGGCGGCACACCGTGTTTGTCGCCCGTGTGCAGAACGCACGGCAACAGTCAGTCAGGGATGGAAATTCTGCGCGTTTTGAACCGCAGAATCTTGGCAGTCCGGTTGCACTCCCGCTCCGCATGAGACACGTCCGGGGTTTTTCGGCCAGTGAGGTGGCGATGGTCGTGTCCGCCGTCTCGTTGCTGGGGGCGGTGGCCAGACCTGTCGTGGTCGATTACGTGAACCAGGCGAAGCTCGTCCGCGCGCACCAGGATGCTCACACCATCGGCGTGGCCTTTTTGAGATTTGCAGATGACGTCGCCACCCAGGTGCGTATGCCGAAGGGGTGGGGCACATACGACGTGATGGTCAGCGAGGGTGAAGAACCGGCGGTCGGTGCCGGCGGCGATTCCCGCTGGTTGGCGTCGAGCGAGCGGATCGGGCGTCTCACGGAGCACCTCGTCACCAATGGGCCGCAGTACGCCCCCGCGCCGGCCCAACTCAATATGGTGCGCGCCGGCTGGCGCGGACCGTACATCGCGAACGGCGTAGGGGCCGATCCCTGGGGTCACCGGTATGCCGTCAATGTCAAGGCGCTGAGAAGCGGTCGCGGTCTCGATACCGTCGTGCTGTCGGCGGGGCCAAACGGCGTCATCGAAACCACGTTCGAAGGGGATGGCATGATCGCCGGCGGCGACGACGTCGTGGCGCTCGTGTCGTCGGGCAGTTAACGGGGGGATCATGGATCGGGTTCTGGTCGTTGACGACGAAAATGGCATTCGCGCGCTGATGGCGCGCTGGGTCGAGTCGGCAGGCTTTACGGCGGCGCAGGCGGAAAACGCCGACCGCGCGCTGCAGGAGTTCGAAGATCGTGGCGCGGCCATCGCGCTCTGCGACATCCGGATGCCCGGGCACGACGGATTGTGGCTGACCGAACAGATTCGCCGCCGTTACCCCGACACCGCGGTCATCATGACGACCGGCGTGCAGGATCTCGACGCCGCCGTCACGAGCCTCCGCAACGGCGTGGTGGATTACCTGGTGAAACCGTTTGGCCGCGAGCGGCTTCGCGACGCGTTGGACCGCGGCATCCACTGGCATCGGGCCTCGGTCGACGCGCGCCGGACGCGAGAGACGCTGGACCACGAGCTGCAGCTGCGGGGCAACCAGCTCCTGCAGGCGATGGGCAGCGTGGAGATCAAGTCGGCGGCGGCGCTCGACGGCGCCCTGGCGATGCTGACGGTCCGCGATCGGACCGCGTACGAACATGCCAAGCGCGTGGCGCGGCTGAGCGTCAACGTGGCGATGGTGCTCGGGATCGGCGAGCCGGATCTGACGATTCTCGAGCAGGGCGCGCTGCTGCACGACATCGGGCGCATCGCCATTCCGGATTCGGTGCTCAATCATCCCGGGGCGCTCACCGACGAAGAGCGCGACGTGTTGCGGAAACATCCGACGCTCGGCCATCAGGTCGTCGCGCGCGTACCGTTTCTGGTCGGCGCGGCGAGCATCGTGGCCGCCGCGCACGAGCGCTACGACGGATCCGGGTATCCACAGGGACTGAAAGGCGAGGAAATCCCGCAGGGGAGCCGCATCGTGGCCGTCGCGGACGCGTTTGACGCGATGACGTCGCCGCGGCCGTATCGGGCGACGATGACCCGCGCGCAGGCGATCCAGGAGCTGATGCGCTGCCGCGGCACCCAGTTCGATCCGCGCGCCGTGGACGCCCTTTTACAGGTGTTGGCGGTGCAATAAGAACTGTAGTTGGCAGTGGGCAGTGTGCGGTGTGCAGCGTCGTTGGTTTTCGAGGGGCCGCGCGGTAGCGCGGCCCGGTGAACTGCCCACTGCCCACCGCTAACTGCCAACTTTTTTTGGGCCTGGCGAGACGTGACCTGTCCGACCGAGGCCGTGTGAGCCGTCAGGAGCTGCCCCTCCTGACGGCTTTTGTTTTTTTCTCGCCGTCAGGTACGATGGAGAGGGGTAATCTCAGTTTGGTTCGTCTGCCCCCTTTGAGCGCCCGGCCGGAGTCAGATCTGGAAAAACTGATATTTCTAGACCTGACCCCCATCCCCTAGAGATACCTCAGATACTCTGGAGCATCCCATGGGAGCACAGGTCCAGCAGGCGCCCGCGCTTGGCGGGCTCGGCATTCATACCCCGCACACCATCTACTGGAATCTCAGCGTTTCCGCACTCTACGAAGAGGCCGTTCGTCGGAACGAGGGCGTTATCGCGGATGGGCCGCTGGTCTGCCTGACAGGCGTCCATACCGGACGCTCGCCGAACGACAAGTTCGTCGTGCGTGAGTCGTCGAGCGAGGACAAGATCTGGTGGGGCAGCGTCAACAGGCCGTGCGAGCCCGAACAGTTCGATCTCCTGTACGGCCACGTCATCGCCTATCTGAACGAGCGCGATGTGTTCGTGCGCGACTGTTATGCGGGCGCCGATCCGACCTATCGCCTCCGCGTACGGGTGATCTCCGAGTACGCCTGGCACAGTCTGTTTGCCCGTCACATGTTCATCGATGACGGCGTTCGCCCGCCCGAAGAGCACGACCCGGAATTCATCGTCATCAACGCGCCCGGATGCAAGGCCGATCCGGCGGTCCACGGCACGCGCTCGGACGTCTTCATCCTGGTGCATTTCGGGAAGCGGATGGTGCTGATCGGCGGGTCGAGCTACGCCGGTGAAACCAAGAAGTCGATCTTCACGGCCCTGAACTATCTCCTGCCGCTTCGCGGAGTGCTCTCGATGCATTGCTCGGCGAATGTCGGCCGGAAAGGCGATGTGGCGCTCTTCTTCGGTCTGTCCGGAACCGGGAAGACGACCCTCTCGAGCGATCCGCAGCGCGGCCTCATCGGCGACGACGAGCATGGCTGGAGCGACGAGGGTGTCTTCAACTTCGAGGGCGGCTGCTATGCCAAGGTCATTCGTCTGTCGGCCGAGGCCGAACCCCAGATCTACGCGACGACCAGACGGTTCGGCACGCTGCTCGAGAACGTCGTGGTCGATCCCATCAGCCGAACCTTGAATCTGGATGACGGGTCGCTGACCGAAAACACCCGTGCCTCGTATCCGATCGAGTTCATCGACAACGCGGTGCTGAGCGGACAGGCGGGCCACCCGCAGAACATCGTGATGCTGACGGCCGATGCGTTCGGCGTGCTGCCGCCGATCGCGCGATTGTCGCCGGCGGGGGCGATGTATCACTTCCTGTCCGGCTACACCGCGAAGGTGGCCGGAACCGAGAAAGGATTGGGCGCGGAGCCGGTCGCCGCCTTCAGCACCTGCTTCGGCGCACCGTTTCTGCCGCTGCCGCCCGCCGTGTACGCGCGCGCGCTCGGCGAACGGATTGCCCGGCACCGGTCGAAGGCCTGGCTGGTCAATACGGGGTGGACGGGCGGGCCCTTCGGCGTAGGCGGCCGCATGAAGATCGCGTATACACGCGCGATGATAAACGCGGCCCTCAATGGCGACCTCGACGCCGTGCGCTACGAGCGGGATCCGATCTTCAACGTCGACATCCCGCTGTCATGTCCGAACGTTCCGGCCGACGTGATGAAGCCACGGAATACCTGGACCGACAAGACCGCGTACGATCTGCAGGCCGCGAAGCTCGCGCGGATGTTCGTCGAGAATTTCAAGGCGTTCGAATCGGCGGTGTCGGAAGAGGTGCGGGAGGCCGGGCCGAGGGTGGAGGGGAATTGACGATTGAAGATTGGTGATTGAGGATTGATTGGTAGATTGGTGGATAGAGGATTCCTCAAATCTTCAATGTCTTTTGAAGCCGTCATCGGCCTCGAGATCCACGCTCAGCTGCTGACCGAATCGAAGATCTTCTGCGGGTGCAGCACGAAGTTCGGCGCCCCGCCGAATACAAACGTCTGTCCTGTCTGTCTTGGCCTGCCGGGCGCGCTGCCCGTCCTGAACCGGCGGGCGGTGGATTTTGCGATTGGCGCGGCGCTGGCGCTCGACTGCACGATCCACGGCATCTCGATCTTCGCCCGCAAGAATTACTTCTACCCCGACCTCCCGAAGGGCTACCAGATTTCACAGTATGACCAGCCGCTGGCGACCGATGGTCGCGTCGCGTACGACATCGACGGCCGAACGCGCGAAGTCGGAATCATCCGGGTGCATCTCGAGGAGGACGCCGGCAAGTCTCTTCACGAAGGGTTCCCTGACTCCGATCGGGCGACCTACATCGACTACAACCGGAGCGGCGTGCCGCTCCTCGAGATCGTGACCCGGCCGGATTTGCATTCGGCCGCCGATGCCGCGGATTTCTTCGGCCGGCTGCGCGCGGTGCTGGTCGCCATCGGCGTCAACGATGGGAACATGGAGGAGGGCAGCCTGCGCTGCGACGCGAACGTCTCGGTCCGGCCGGTGGGCTCGCAGGCACTGGGGACGAAGACCGAGGTGAAGAATCTGAACTCGTTCCGATTCCTGCAGAAAGCGCTCGAGTACGAGATCAGCCGCCAGACGCAGATCATCGAATCCGGCGGGGCCGTCCTTCAGGAAACGCGCCTCTGGGATCCCGCCGCGGGCCGGACGGAGACGCTGCGGACCAAGGAGGAAGCGCACGACTACCGGTATTTTCCGGAGCCCGATCTCCCGCCGGTGCAGGTCGACCAGGCGCGAATCGCCCTCATTCGCGAGCGGCTGCCGGAGCTCCCGGAGACGCGGAAGCGGCGGCTTGTCGCGCAATACGGGCTGCCCGCATATGATGCAGGGGTCCTGACACAGACCGCGGCGCTGGCGAATTACTTCGAGGCGGCGGCCGCCTCTTCGGGCAACCCGAAGGCCGCGAGCAACTGGGTCATGGGCGAGATCCTTCGCAAGCTGCGCGAGTCGGATACGACAATCGAGCGGGTCCCGATCGCGCCCGCGTCGCTGGCGCGTCTCATCCGGTTGATCGACGCCGGCACGCTCAGCGTGTCGGCGGCAAAGGAGGTGTTCGACAAGATGTACAGCTCGGGCCGTGAAGCCGAGGATATCGTCGCCGCCGAAAACCTGGGTCAGATCAGCGACGCTGCCGCGCTTCGCGATCTCGTGCGTGGTGTCATCGAGCAGAACCCCGGCCCGGTCTCGCAGATTCGCGCCGGCAAAGCCGGTCCGCTGGGCTTCCTGGTGGGTCAGGTGATGAAGGCGACGGGCGGCAAGGCGAACCCGCGCGTCGTCAACGAGTTGATTCGGGAAGCACTTGATCGTGCACACTAAGCGGATCGCTCTTTCGAATCAGCGCGGCGAGCGCCAGCGAGCCGTGGGAGGCGGTGGGGGTGGAGCTCAGGGCTGCTGCTCTAAGC
>JACQTH010000298.1 GCA_016210935.1 Acidobacteriota bacterium
TCAGCGACGTGCAGGTGATCGGCGTGCCCGACGAGAAGTACGGCGAGGAAGTCTGCGCGTGGATCCGGCTTCGGGAGGGTCAGACCGCCACGGCCGACGAGATCCGCACGTACTGCCACGGCCAGATTGCCACCTACAAGATTCCCCGTTACATCCGCTTCACTGCGGACTTCCCGATGACCGTGACGGGCAAGATCCAAAAATTCCGGATGCGGGAGGTTTCGATCGCCGAGCTTGGGCTGGCGCAGGTCCAACAGCTCGAGACAGCCTGAGTCGAGAGGCCAAACCGACGGCCCTGATCGCGGCCATCGCTTTACACGCCCGTACGGAAGCAAGTATGGTTCGCCTGCACAGGCCTTTCTTTCGAACACCAGCGGAGGGAAACATGATGCGCCGATTCTGCGCCAGCGTCGTGGGGCTGCTGCTCTGCGCCGGTCCCGCATTCGCCCAGGCCAAAGCCAAAGCGACCACGCCCGAGATCCCGTTCGACTCCGTGAGCTTCGTCACCAAGATGCCGGCCGGCCTTTATATGGGTGAGGCCATCGGCGTCGCCACCAACTCCAAGGGGAACGTCTTCGTGATGACCCGCAGCGGGGAGTCGAAGGTGTTCGAGTTCGATCGGAACGGGAACTTCGTCAAGGAGTTCGGAAGGGGCAGCTACGGCTATGGCTTCGCCCACGCCGTGCGCGTCGACAAGGATGACAACGTCTGGTCGGTCGACGAGGGCTCCAACGTCATCCTCAAGTACGCCCCGGACGGGAAGCTGTTGATGGTGCTCGGCAAGCGTCCCGATGCGATCGACCAACTGAACCGGATGCCGGGCACCGCGCCGTACTCGGGCGCCAACAGGCCGTATTCGTTCCATCGGCCGACCGACATCACCTGGGATCCCCAGGGGAACATCTTCGTGTCGGACGGCTACACCGATTCGCGGATCGTGAAGTACGACAGGAACGGCCGCTTCATCAAGTCGGTCGGCACGCGCGGCAGCGGTGTCAACCAGTTCAGCACGCCTCACGGCATCGCGGCCGACGCGCAGGGAAACATCTATGTCGCCGATCGCGGCAACTCGCGCATCGTCGTGCTCGACAACGATTTGAACTGGAAGACGACCTACGAGGACGTCGGCGCGCCGTGGGGCCTCTGCATTTCACAGAGTACGCCCCAGTACCTGTACAGCACCGCCTCCAGCAGCACCAACATGGAGGTCGGCAACGTCGCCATCAGCGGTGAGATCTACAAGATGCAGCTCGATGGAAAGGTACTCGGCCGGTTCGGCAAGGCGGGCAAGGCGCTGAAGGAGTTCGCCAGCACCCATACGCTCGATTGCCGAAACCCGAACGAGATCTACGTCGCCGAAATCAATGCCTGGCGCGTGCAGAAGGTGACGTTACGTCCCGCCACCGTGACCTCGAGCAGAGAGTAGGAGACCACCATGAAGCGCCTTCTTCAGATCCTGATTCTCGCACCGCTCGCCGCCGGCGCACAGGTGGCCGCACAGTCCATCCCTGAGCTCAAGTATGAAGCGAACGCCGATGTTCTGATGCTTCCCGCGTACGGGGAAGTGGCCGGCGTGGCCACCAATTCGCGAGGTCACATCTTCGTGTACGCGCGGACGGGCCATCCTGTCGCCACGCTCGGAGACGAGCGTACCTTCTATCACGGCAACGCACGGCTCTTCGAGTTCGATCCGAACGGCAAGTTCGTGAAAGAGATCGGCCAGGGCACCTACGGGTTCGATTTCGCCCAGCAGGTACGGATCGATCCCCAGGACCACATCTGGACGATCGATGCCGGCTCGAATGTTCTGACGAAGTTCGCTCCCGACGGACGGCTTGTCATGGTCATCGGCAGAAAACCCGAGGCGATCGCGGTGCGATCAGGAGCTGGCCTGCCGGCACGGCCGATCGACGACGACTCGCCGCCGCTGGGAACGATCGCCGGCGGAGGGGGGAGAGGCGGCGGCGCGGGTCAGTCGGCGCCGGGCGCAGGCACGCGAAGCGAATTGTTCAACCGGCCGGCCGACGTCGCCTTCGACCGGGGCGGCAACGTGTACATCGCCGACGGGATGGGCACGAACAACCGCGTCGCGGTGTTCAATCGCGACGGCAACTGGGTGAGAGGCTGGGGCCAGACCGGATCGGGACGCGGGCAGTTCAACAA
>JACQTH010000299.1 GCA_016210935.1 Acidobacteriota bacterium
AGCGGGAGCCGATAGACTTCCTCGATCAATCCCATGCTCGCGAGCGCCGCCTTCACGGGGATCGGATTCGACTCGATGAAGTTGATCAGAAGCAGCGGCAGCAGCCGATCGTGCCGGGCACGTGCGGCCGCAAAATCGCCGCGTGCCGCAGCCTCGACCATTTCCACCATCAGAGCGGGCGCCTCGTTCGCCGCGACGGAGATGATGCCGCGGCCGCCAACCGCCATCAGCGGGAGGGTCAGCGCGTCGTCTCCGGATAACACGGCGAATTCGTCCGGAACCGCGCGGCAGACTTCGCACATCTGCGTCATGTTCCCGGAAGCTTCCTTCACCCCGACGATGTTCGGAATCTCCGCAAGGCGCACGAGCGTCGCGACATCCAGGTTGCAGCCGGTTCGGCCCGGAACGTTGTACAGGATGATGGGCAGCGCCGTGTGTTCGGCGATCGAACGAAAATGTCGATACAGCCCTTCAGGGGTGGGCTTGTTGTAGTACGGCGTGACCGAGAGCAGACCGCTGGCGCCGGCGCGAGCCATCATCTCGCCGGTTTCGATCGCCTCCTGGGTGTTGTACCCGCCGGCACCGGCCACGACCGGGATACGCCCGGCTGATTCTTCGACCACGATTTCGACGACACGCCGGCGCTCGTCGAGCGAGAGCGTCGGGCTTTCGCCGGTCGTGCCGCAGGGAACGAGAAAGTGAATGCCGCCGCCGATCTGCCGCCGCACCAGACGCCGCAGCGCGGCTTCATCAACCGCACCGGCCGGCGTGAAGGGCGTGACCAGCGCCGTGCCGACTCCAGTGAACATGACCATGTGTCCTTCGCTGCCGTTTTGAGTTTTGAGTCTTGGGTCTACTCCGAACTCAGAACTCATAACTCAAAACGAGTCCCTTAACCCCAACACATCCCGCATCGTGAACCATCCGCGGCGGCCCTGCACCCAGCGGGCCGCTTCGAGCGCGCCGCGCGCGAACGTCGCGCGATCGCGCGTCGTATGCGTCAGCGTCACGCTCTCGAAGGGACCTTCGAATCCAACCGTGTGGGTGCCGGGAATCAGCCCCGCTCGCGTCGATGCCACATCGATGCGGCGTGAAAAGCCCGCCTTCGTCATCGCGGCCACCACCGCACGCGCGGTGCCGGACGGCGCGTCCCGTTTGGCCGAGTGGTGCAACTCGTGTACCCAGGCGTCGAAGTCGTCCCGTCTCCCGAACAGACGCGCTGCCTGCTCGATTATGGCCTGAAACAAGACGACGGCCACCGACATGTTCGGCGCCGCCACGACGCCGATGTCGGCTTTTGCGACGGTTTCGCGCAGCGAGGCTTCCCGGTCCTGCCATCCCGTCGTCCCAATGACCAGGTTGATCCCGAGCGCCGCCAGCCGCGGCACGTTTTCGACGACGGCGCCGGCGGCTGAAAAATCAATGGCGACGTCGACCGCAGACAGCCGCTCGCTGGTGATGGCGGCGCCATGGGGATTGTTCCGGCTGGTGAGTCGTTCGACGACTTCGGCGTTGAACTCTCCGCTCAGGGCCTCAATCGCGCGCCCCATCCGGCCGCGACCAACGAGCAGAATTCTCATGATTTGGTGATCTGGTGATTTGGTGATTTATTAAACCACATCACCACATCACCAAATGGCCCGAATGCGCCCCAAGGTCGTCCTCTACAACCCCAGCGCCGTGTTCTACACGATGCCGCTCGCGCTGGTTGCGGTCGGGTCGGCGCTCGACCGTTCCGGCATCGATGTCGACGTGATCGATGGGCGGCTCGAATCGGATCCCGTCGGCCGCGTGGTCGCGGCGTCCGAAGACGCGCTGTGTCTTGGGATGTCGGTTCTGACGGGGAGTCCGCTCCGCGATGCGCTGCAGGTGGCACGGGCAGTGAAGACGGCGAGGCCGCGACTGCCGATCGTCTGGGGAGGATGGCATCCATCCCTCTTTCCGAAAGAGTGTCTGGCCGAGCCCGTGGTCGATGCTGCCGTCGTGGGGCAGGGCGAGCGGACGTTTGCCGAAATGGTTGAACGCCTCGCCCAGGAGGTCCGGCTGCCCCTCGACTCCGCTCGGGGCACCCTGAGCGTTAGTCGACGGGTGAAGCCAGACTCCGCACCTTACGATGTCCCAGGTTCCGCGACGCGGCGTGGCGGTGTGCCGGTGCTGCATCCGCCGCGCGCGCTCGAAGACATCAACCACTTTCCCGCTCACGACTACTCACTCATTCCTGTCGAACGATACTTCGCGCTCAAGGGTCGCCGGCAACTGGATTACATCTCATCACAGGGCTGCAGGTTCCGCTGTGCGTTCTGCGCCGATCCGAACGTGTACAGCCGGGGATGGGTCGGGCTCGAGCCGCGTCGGATCGGCGACGAGCTCGAAAGCCTCTGGCGCCGATACCGGTTCGACGAGGTGTCGTTTCAGGACGAGACGTTCTTCACGCAGGCATCCCGCGTCGACGCGATCTGCGACGAGTTTCTTTCACGCCGCCTGCCCGTGCGTTGGACGGCGACGATGAGGGCCGATCAGGGATTCCGGCTGGAGGAATCGCTCTTCGCGAAGGCCCGGCGCGCTGGTCTGAGCCGCGTCATGATTGGCGTCGAATCCGGTTCGCAGGCGATGCTGGACTGGATGAAGAAGGATATGAAGATAGACCACGTCATGACGGCAGCCGAGCGCTGCGCGCGGCATGACATCGGCGTCATCTTCAACTTCATCGTCGGCTTCCCGGATGAACCGGCAGCCAGCTTCGCCCAGACGCTTGCGCTGGTCAAACGCCTCAGGGCCATGCGCCCCGACTTCGAGACGCAGATTTTCTATTTCCGGCCGTACCCCGGAACCCAGCTCGCGGACTATGCGCGGGCGCGCGGGTATCAATTTCCGGCCACGCTCGAAGCGTGGGCCGACTTCGATTACGTGGGACGCCGAGGGCCGTGGGTGAGCGAGGACCAGTGGCGGCTGGTCGAGCGGTTCAAGTTCTACAGCCGGCACGCATGGAGTGGACGCGGTCTGGCGAGATGGCCGCTTCGCGCGGCGGCGCGCTGGCGGTGCCGCCGCGATCAATACGCCTTTCCGATTGAAAAACAGATCGTGGAGTGGCTGCGGCCGCCGGAGCCGGTCTCGTAATGCCCGGTCCTGGCCCGGCTGAAGCCGGGCACTACAAGTACTCAGCCTGGCTTGGCGCGGCTGAAACCGGGCACTGCGAGTACGCGGTGAGCAAGTTGGTAGTGCCCGCCTTTAGGCGGGCGTGAAGCCGGCCTTTACGAGCGGCACAGGCGCGTCGTTACGCAGCTTGTAAGTGCTTTCGCCCGATGCTTACCGTCCCCGACGATTCGGTCAAAACCCCTTGCCAGGAAGCCGCCCGCTCCTGCTCCGTTTTTTGCATTTTGTCCTCTTCACCGTTCGCCGGCCCCTGACCCCTGATCCCTGAAATGGACCTCCTCCT
>JACQTH010000300.1 GCA_016210935.1 Acidobacteriota bacterium
GGGATGTAATTTTCTTCTCCCGCCGAGCGCAGGCCGTTGACGGCGAACAGATCGAGCCAGCCGTCGTTGTCCAGGTCGGCAAACTTGGCGGCCCAGCCCCAGAGCGTGTCGCAGGTGCCGGTTTCCTTGGAGAGGTCGGTGAAGGTGCCGTCGCCGTTGTTGTGCCAGAGCATGTTGCACTCTTTCATGTACTCGTCGGTGATGTTGGTGACATAAATGTCCAGCAGCCCGTCGTTGTTGTAGTCGCCCACCTCGGCGTTCATGCCCTTCTTCGTGTCGAACCCGATCGCTGTCTCGGTGGCGTCGCGGAACGTGCCGTCGCCGTTGTTGAAGTAGATGCGGTCGGTGCCGTAGTCGCCCGCGATGTACACGTCCTGCCAGCCGTCGTCATCGAAGTCGCCGTGGCCGGCGTCGAGCGTCCAGCCGGTGTGGTTGGCGAAGCCGGCTTTGTCGGTCACATCCGCGAAGGTCCCGTCGCCGTTGTTGCGCCACAGCGTGACGCCGCCGCCGTTGACGGCGTTGTCGAGGTCGTTCGGGAGCACCTTCGGCGTCTTCAGGTCGAGCAGGTTTACGGGCTGGAAGTAATTGCCGAACAGCAGATCGAGGTGGCCGTCGTTGTCGTAGTCCAAGGCGATGACGGCGATCGTGTTGCCGAACCGGTTCATGCCCGCGCGCTGCGTGACGTCTTTGAACTTGCCGTTGCCCTCGTTGCGGTAAAGAAGCGGCGTCCCGAAGCGGGCCACCAGCAGGTCGCGCCAGCCGTCGTTGTCGTAGTCGAACCAGAGCGCGTCGGCCACAATCGAGAGAGGATCGTTGCCCCCGGCGACGCCGGCCGACTCGGTGACGTCGGTGAAGGTCCAGTCGCCGTTGTTGCGGTAGAGCCGGTTCGGCTGGCCCGTGTCCGAGTTGGTGACAAACAGGTCGTCAAACCCGTCGTTGTCGAAATCGCCCACGGCGACCGCCGCGCCGCCCGAGGTGAACATTCCCAGCACATCGCCGTTCTTGCCGCTGAACTTGCGCGTCCGGTGCAGGTGGCGAACCCCGGCCTGGGCGGCGATCTCTTCAAAGCGGATCGTGGCCGGGCCGTCGTTCGCGGACCCCAGGCCCGTCGGAAGCAGCAGCCCCAGTGCAGCCGCTCGCAGCAGCAACAGGCGCGCGCGCTTTGCACGACACCGCCGGAACCTCTGTGAGGAGCGGGAATCAGCCATCATTTTCCTGCCGTCTCCTGCTCCGCCCACAACTCTTCGAGCGAAGTATCCACGCGTTTGGTAATGTCGTACGTGTCATCGAGCACGGCCTTGAGGTCGTCGCCGTTGTTGCTGAGCCGCGCTTTCAGGCGGGGCTCGCCGGGAAATTGCAGGAGCCCTTCGGCCCACACGGCGCGCGCCTTGTCGAGATCGTCCATCTTCCAGTGGCCGTCGCCGAGCGCCAGGTAGGTCCGCACGTGATAGCCGCGCTTGGTTTCCGCCTTCTGGATTTTCATCGCTTCTTCCAGATCGGCGATGCCGAGCGGGGCCCTTCCAAAAATTTTCGGCCAGTACAGGTAGCTGTTGCCGCGCGTGTAGAGGCCGATCCAGCTCGGTTTCAGTTCGAGCGATTTCGTGAACTCCGTGAGCGCGTTGTTCGCCAGGATCACCTGCGTGATGGAGCCGGCCGCGGGGATCTTGTCCACGTAGGCGAAACCGTAATTCAGGTGAGCAAACGCCGAGTCCGGGTGATCGGCCACGAGCTTCGCAAAGAACTGCAGCGCGCGGTCATATTCGCCGGTCTGGATGATGCTCTGCCGGTACCGGCTGCCGGTCCGCAGGTTGTCCGGGTCGGTCGAAACTTGCGCCTCCAGAGAGGAAAGGCTGGCGGCCGCGTCTTCCGCTCTGGCCGTGGATAGTCCGCCGAAGAGCAAGACGCCCGCGCACAGCAGCCTGCCTAAAATGGAAACGAAATCCGTCCTTCTTCTCATTGATGATTGCCCGCCTCCGCCCGGAGGAGGTCCGCCGTTGGCTTTCCCTCCACCAGTTTGTAAATTTTGTCCGCCGCGAGATTCTCGAACCGCTGTGTTTTCCCCGAAGGCCAGCGCACCTCGACGCTCTCGACCGCGGATGA
>JACQTH010000301.1 GCA_016210935.1 Acidobacteriota bacterium
AAGACGTCAGGAAACAACTCACGAAGATCACTGCGTGCCTTGTAGATCGCGTGAGCCAGGTTGGTCACCAGTACCCGATCGCCGGGCCGCGGGTCCTGCTCGGCCGGCGCATTCAACCAGTCGAAGAATGATTCTTGCGATGCGGTGGCACAGGGATTTGGCCAGCGCGTGAGGTCGCCCCCGCACGCCTCGAAATATGTCTGCACGACGAACTCGCTGATCGGCACGCCGTTGTCGAACGACGAGGCTCCGCGGAACGGATCCAGTTGTACCGCATCGAATGGTTTGGGCGGGATCCGATCGATGTCGAGGCTGTAGCCGAGCGCCGCAAATTGCGTGGGATACGGTTCCTGCGTCAGGAACACTTCGACGATTTCCGGTGGCAGTTCGGTCGTCCATTCGCCACTGACTCCGTGGCGAAAATGGTGACTCCTTCCGTGGTTGTGACGCTTCATCCTGTGGAAGTCGGAGAGCACGACCGCCGCACGAATGCGCCAGGGCTGCGTCGGTGGCAAGATTCGGGTGAGGCCCTCGAGCGTCTGCAGGGGATCGGCCAGCAGATTCTCATAGTGAACGGCGCAAGCCCCCAGACGCATCCAGAGCAGCGACAGATTCAATTGGACCGCGAAATGTTGGCGGACGTAGTTCAACGTGTGGTCCCCGATCTCATCGCCATCCTTCAGCATTTCCATCGCCATCACGTCGTGAGTCCATTCGTCGGTTGCATGCGGCACGAAGTGTCGCAGTGACACCAGCGCGTCGCACGGGTGCCTCACGATCGTGACGACTGTTACGCCGTACTGTTTGAGGAGGTCGAGGATTTCTACGCTTGGCTGCAGATGTTGATGCGCGACCCATTTGTCGCCCAGAGCTCCCACGGTCTGCTCGGTCAGCTCGGTCGGGAAGTCCAGTTGCGGAAGGTCGTAGATGAGCGCGAGGAGGTTCTTCAGCCAGACATTGCCCGTCTTCGGAGTGGCTACGATCAGGATCTTGAGATTCGCCGCGTTATTGCCAGTTGCATGAAAAAGAGAACTCCACGGCACGCGTTCCAGCCTTTCCGCCTCAACCCCCAGTTCCCCAGCATCCTGTGAGTCGACGCAGCCGTCGGCCCATGCGAACCGGATGCCGGCGAAAAACACGCCGATTGTACGCCACGCGCACCCGAGGTGGCGGAATCTCAGCAGCTGCCGTTCCACTTGCCCTGAAGTGATACTGTGACCGTGTATTCTAGGGCCCGCGTTCGCGGGCCGTTCGCGGCCCGCCTAGCAGGGAAGCTGCGCTGGGACTTGTGAAGTCTCGGCGGTTTGAGGCGCAGCTTCACTGCTGTATCCTGTGCGTTCAACACTTTGAGTCACAAAATCTTCCTTGCCGCCCTTGCCGCTCTGGCTGCGGCCGCCGGGGTTGCCTGCCGCAGCGCCGGCGCACCGCCCCCGATTGTGCAACCCGGGGCGCCCGGTGAATCGACGCGCGTCATCGGCGCTGCCCAGGCGGCTGACCTGTCCAAAGTCGGTCACACCGACGCGGACGTGAAGTTCATGCAGGGCATGATTCATCACCACGCGCAGGCGATCGACATGGTGAACCTGCTGAAGACCCGGACGGCGCACGAGGAGATGCGAAAGCTTGGCCTCCGGATTGAGTTGTCGCAGGACGACGAGATCAAGATGATGCGGCGGTGGCTCGAGGTGCGGGGCCAGGAAGTCCCGGGCGAGCACGCACATCATCAGCCCGGCGCCCCGCTCATGCCCGGAATGCTGACGCCGCAGGAGATGGAGACGCTGGCCGCGGCGAAGGGCGCCGGGTTCGATCGGCTGTTTCTCGAGCTCATGATCAAGCATCACGAAGGCGCCGTGATCATGGTGGACGAGTTATTTGCCTCGCCCGGCGCGGGCCAGGACTCAGAGATCTTCCAGTTTGCCTCGGACGTCGTCGCCGATCAGCGCGCGGAAATCGATCGGATGGGCGCCATGCTCGCAACGCTCAAGGAGTTTCACCAATGAGATCGCATGGGATCGGACGTGTAGGGACGTGTTTCGCCGGTGTGTGCCTCGTCGTGGCGATCGGAGTCCGAGCGCAGGAGCGCCAGTCGACGACGCCGGATCCGCGTGTCGGTCTGAAGGCGGGCTTCCGGGACGCGGGCGAAGCCGCGTGGAACATGGA
The DNA here is from genome assembly GCA_016210935.1 of Acidobacteriota bacterium. GTDB lineage: Bacteria > Acidobacteriota > Vicinamibacteria > Vicinamibacterales > JACQTH01 > JACQTH01. The sequence continues at coordinate 2,161 of JACQTH010000301.1, forward strand.
GCTCGTCAAGAACCTGCCCAAACCCGACGGCTTCTTCGATCCGAAAGCGCCGCACGGCCGGCCGGCGCCGCCCGAGCGGCAACAGCCGGCGGAGGGCGCAGACGCCGCCGCGCCGGGTGCGGAGCCGCCGGCGGGCGCCCCCGGTCAACAACCGGCCGGTCAGCCGGGCGGCGGTCGCGGGCAGCAGCCATCGAACACGCTGAGCTTCACGAACTCGGACCTCGCGTTCACACGGCATCACGTGATCATGGGGAGCTATCACGGGTTCAACACGTACAACATCGAGGACCCCACCAAGGCACGGTTGCTCGCATCGGTCGTGTGTCCGGGCGGTCAGGGTGACGTCTCGGTGTACGGCCACCTGCTGTTCATGTCGGTCCAGGATATGCGGGGACGCCTCGACTGTGGCCTGCAGGGCATTCAGACGCCCATCAGCGCCGAGCGCTTCCGCGGCGTTCGAATTTTCGACATCACCGATCTGAGGGCCCCGAAGCAGATCGCGGCCGTGCAGACGTGCCGGGGATCCCATACCCACACGCTTGTGCCGAATCCCAACGACAAATCGGTGTTGTACGTCTACGGTTCCGGCACGAGCGCGGTCCGTTCCGGCGAAGAGCTCACAGGCTGTTCCACCGAGCCGCCCGACAAGGATCCGAACACGGCGCTCTTCAGCATCGACGTGATCGAGGTGCCGCTCGCCGCGCCGCAGAACGCGAAGATCGTCAACCGCCCGCGCATCTTTGCCGATCCGGCAACGGGCAACATCGCGGGGCTCTGGCAGGGGGGCAATCACGGACCCGGCACG
>JACQTH010000302.1 GCA_016210935.1 Acidobacteriota bacterium
ATGCTCGGATCGCACCGAGAGCACCCGGACAGTATTCAGTCGAAACCGTTCCGCGATCAGAAGTCTTCCGGCGCGCGACCAGAGAAGTGCTGCGTCTCGCAAGGGTCGACCGCGACGTGCCCTGACCAGAGGATGGAGGTAAGCGTTGGGCGCTTGGGCCATGTTCGCAACGGCACCTGTCTCATGCCCCCAGACAGCGCGATATGGCGTGACTGTAGTCGTGCGCTCAAACCCGTCGAAAACGTCGCGGACGTCAGGCCCAAATGTGCCGAGCTGTCCGAACGGCCTGACAGGTACGCGCGCGACGACACCGGCGGATGGCACGTACAACTGTCCATCAGTGAGGTAGAGAGCGGTGCGAGAGAGTTCGGTTTGGGCAAACGCTACTCCGTCGTTCCAACACCCACGCGCGATTCGGGCGGCAGAGGCCTGGACTATCTCGCCGATCTTTGACGATCCGATCTTCAGCTCTCGAGTCGCGATGCTTCCAACCAGAGGCGGAGCATCAGCGACGCGAATTGCTGCGGCGTAGGCCAGAGCCTCGACGCTCGCACGAGGTTTGCGCCAGAGGTTCACCACTTTCACCGGGATGTCTTCGACCCTTGCTGGAAGGCGCTGCGCGATCACCAGACATTCGCTCAGGCTGGTGTTCTCGGAAAAATTCCAAGCTCCTGGTTCATGACTCACCACAATGTACCGAACGGCATAGAAGTCGCCAATCAGTTTTCTGGTGTCTTCCCAAGCAACGCCGGACAACAAGGCGCGAGGCAGTACGAGCGCAAGGTGACCGCCCGGCTTGACTAACTGATGACCGAGTGCCGCAAAGACCGAGCCGAGTCCAGCCGTGATATTCGCGCGAACCTGATGACGCTTCACAACATCCTTGAGCGACGCCTGCAGCTTCGAGCGCTCTGTCTTGGGAAGATGTCCGAACAGCAGGTTGCCACCAACGCTTCGAGTGAACGGAGGATTCATCACGCACAACTCAAGGCGCGGGATCTCCAGGCTCTCGATGGCGGTTCCGGCACCCGTGGTTCGTTCGGGGCCGGTGATGCCGCCGAGCAGGTCGGCTTGGACTGCGCTCTGGCGGCCGAAGAGGAATTCGAGGCTGCCAAGTTTCGGGTGTCTACGCCCGCCAATCGGAAACGTGTAGAGCTGCATCGCCGGGAAGTTGACTTCAGCCTGGTGAGCCCGAAGCGCCAAGGCAGCCCGGTGAATGGCGGATGGCACGACGTCCAATCCGAAAAGCACATGTTCAACCAGGCATCGGTGGACAAGGGCCAGATCTGGTCGGCGACCTTGAGCCCCGGCGGCTCTGACGTGGTTGTCAAGGACTGTTTGCAGGGCCGCCTGGAGGAGAACACCGCTTCCGCACGCGAGGTCGGCGATTCGAACCGCCCGGATCGAGGCCGGCATCGCCCAATCGACATTCCAGTGCTCTGGTTCGAGAGCAAGCTTGAGGAGCAGCGTTGCGGCCGGCGCAGTCGTGTAGCACGCGCCGAAGTACTTCGCGTCAGCCCGCAGCCGATGAGCCATTACCCGCTACCTCCAACAGGTGATTCTCCCGAGGGTTGCGTTTGCTGGCATCATCGTCTGCGGATTGCGAACGTATATCAGAGAGCAGGCCCCGAGCCGATACCTAGGACGACTTTATTCGAAGCCTGCCATGCCGCGTCTTTCACGTTTTTTCCTATCGCTGCTCTGCCTCTCGGCCGCCGTCGTCGCCGCGCGGCCGGCTGAGATCGTCGCTCAGAGCGAGCTGACAGCAGACGATTTCTTCGCAACGGATCGGCTCCACGACATTCGGCTCACTGTGAACAGTCGCGACTGGCGCACGCTGAAGGAAGAGTATCGCGAGAACACGTTCTACCCGGCGAACCTGGAATGGCGCGGCCTGGTGATCCGCAACGTCGGCATTCGGTCGCGCGGCAGCGGCAGCCGCAATCCGTTCAAGCCCGGCCTGAAGGTCGACTTCAACCAGTTCGTCAAGGCGCAGGAGTTCCTGGGGCTCAAGTCGTTCGTGCTCGACAACCTGGTACAGGATCCCTCGATGCTGCACGAGCGCGTGGCCATGCGATTTTTCGAGCGCATGGGCATTCCGGCGCCGCGCGTGACACACGCGCGGCTGTTCGTCAACGATGAGTATGCCGGCGTGTACGGCGTCGTAGAGTCGATCGACAAGGATTTTCTGAGGCGTGTCTTCGGCGCCGACGCGAACGGACGGGTCGAAAACGACGGCTATCTGTTCGAGTATCGCTGGGTCGGCAACGAGCCACCGTTTGTCTTCAACCACCTCGGATCCGTGCTCGGGCCCTATGCGATCCGGTTCGCGCCCCGAACGCACGAGAACGCTCCGGAGGAGACCCTCTACAGGCCAATCGAGGAGATGTTCCGGGCGATCGACGCCGCGTCGTTGTCACAGTTCGAGGAGGCGACACCGAGGTTCCTCGATCTTCCGGGCCTGATGCGGCATCTGGCGGTCGAGAACTTTCTCGCGGAGTGGGACGGCATTCTCGGGTACGCCGGCGCGAACAATTTTTATCTGTATCGCTTCGAAGGAACGACGCTGTCGCGATTCATTCCGTGGGACAAGGACTACA
>JACQTH010000303.1 GCA_016210935.1 Acidobacteriota bacterium
AACCGATGCCGGCAAGACGTGGCAGCATGTCGGGCTCCCGCATGCCGGCCTCATCGGGCGCATTCGGATTCACCCGCAGGACCCGAATCTCGCCTACGTCGCGGCGCTCGGCAACATCTTCGGTCCAAACAAGGAGCGAGGCGTGTTCCGGACCAGGGACGGCGGCAAGAGGTGGGAGCACGTGCTCGCCGTCAGCGAGAGGACCGGCGCGGTCGAAGTGGCGATGGACGTCAAGAATCCCAACGTGCTGTTCGCCGCGATGTGGACGGTCCGGCGATCCCCGTGGTCGATCCACTCGGGCAGCCTCGAAGGCGGCATCTTCCGCTCGACCGACGGCGGCGATCGGTGGCAGAAGCTCTCCGGCGGCCTTCCGACGAACGTGATGGTCGGCAAGATTGGTCTATCGGTCTCGCTGCCGAACCCGAAACGTGTCTACGCGCTCGTCGAAGCGGCCGATGACCAGGGCGGGGTCTATCGGTCCGACGACGGCGGCGACACGTGGACGCGGACGTACGCGGGCCGCAATCTGCAGCAGCGCGCCTGGTACTACATGAAGATTTACGCGGATCCCAAGGACGTCGATACGGTCTACGCGCTCAACACCGGCGCGATGAAATCGACCGATGGAGGGAAGACGTTCCAGAACGCCGGCTTCCAGACCCACGGCGACCATCACGATCTGTGGATTAATCCAACGAACAACGCGCAGATGATCAGCGGGAACGATGGCGGCGCCGACGTCACGCTGGACGAGGGCCGCACCTGGTCGGGCCAGCAGACCCAGCCGACGGCGGAGATCTACCGCCTCGAAACGGACAACCGATGGCCGTACTACGTGTATGGCGCGCAGCAGGACAACAGCACGATCGCGGTGCCCAGCTCGAATGTCGGCGAAACGTATCCCGTCGGGGGCGGTGAGAGCGGCCACATCGCCGTCGATCCGCGCAATCACCACATCATCTATGCGGGCAGTTACGGCGGCGCCATCACCCGCATGGATCGCTTCCTCGGCGTCACCGAAAGCATCAGGGTCTACGCCGACATGCAGACCGGTCAGCGCGCGGCCGACATGAAGTACCGCTTTCAGTGGAATGCGCCGATCCGGATCTCGCCGCACAACCCGGATGTCGTGTACACGACTTCACAGGTCGTGCATCGCACGAAGGACGGCGGGCAGACGTGGGAAGTCATCAGCCCGGATCTGACCACCAACAACAAGAGCAAGCAGGGGTATTCCGGCGGCGAAGGCGTCACGCGCGACAACACCGGCGTCGAGGTGTATTGCGTGATCTTCGCGTTCGAAGAATCACCGGTCACGCCCGGACTGTTGTGGGCCGGAAGCAACGACGGCCGCCTTCATCTCTCGCGCGACAGCGGCAAAAGCTGGCAGGAGATCACGCCGCGCGGCCTCCCCGCCGACACCACGATCAACACAATCGAGCTCTCCCGCTCGAATGCCGGCCGCGCCATCGTTTCCGCATATCGGTACATGCTCAACGATTTCACCCCGTACGTGTACGAGACCGACGATTACGGGACAACCTGGAAGCGGATTGCGGATGGGACGAACGGAATTCCTGCCCATCACTTCGTCCGGGTCGTGCGCGAGGATCCCAATCGGCCCGGTCTGCTGTACGCGGGAACCGAATACGGCATGTACATCTCCTTCGACGGCGGCGCCGACTGGCAGCGGTTCCAGAACAACCTCCCGATCACGCCGATCATGGACCTGAAGGTCCACCGCAACGAGCTCGCGGTGGCCACCGAAGGGCGCGCGTTCTGGATTCTCGAGGGCTTGCCCGTCCTGCAGCAGCTGACGGCGGGACTCGAAAACGAGCGGGGCGTGCTCTTCAAGCCCGCAGACGCGTACAGACAGGGCGGTCCGCTCCCAACCTTTTATTACTGGCTGAAGGATCAGCCAGCCGATCCCGTCACCCTCGAGGTCATCGACGCGAGCGGCTCCGTGGTGCATTCCGCCACAGGGCAACCCGGCTCCGGCGTCAGGCAGCCGCCGTCGCCCATTGCGCCGCCGGCCGGGCGCGGCCGCGGAGGGTTTGGCGGCTTTGGTGGTCGCGGACGTGGCGGTGAGGAGGCGGTGCCGGCCGAAGCGGGGAGAGGCGCTGCGGGCGTCGCGGCGCAGCCTGAAGGCGGACCTGGTCGTGGCCGCGGAGGTCGGGGAGGCGGACGTGGAGGAGCACCGGTGGCCGCCGCGCATCAAGGGTTGAATCGATCGACGTGGGATGCGCGTCTGGCGTCGCCGTACACGATGCCGCAGGGAATCGTCATGTGGGGCGGCGGTCAGGGACCGGCGCCGGGACCGAAAGCGCCTTCCGGGACCTACACCGTGAAGATCACGTCCGGCGCATGGTCGCAGTCGCAGACGTTCAAGGTCGGCACCGATCCGCGATTCCCGCCGATGAGTGACGCGGAGGCGGCGGAGCAGGCGAAGATGGCTCTTCAGGTCGCCGCGCACATCAAGCAGCTCTACGACACGCTCGCGCAGATTCGGGACGCCAAGACGCAGGCGGCGGCGATCGCGAAGAAGTCCGAGGCGCTGGCGCCCGCGAGCAGGACGCTGAGTGACAAGCTCGTCGCCGTCGAAGGGGAGATCACGCAGCTTCAGGGCGAAGGCGGACAGGACGCCCTCAACTATCCAGGGCGCCTCGACAATCAATGGGTGGCGCTGTACCAGAACATCGTGTCGCTCGAGCGGAAGCTGAACCAGTCGGTGAAGGAACGATACGCGGATCTGAAACCGCCGACCGATCAACTGATGCAGCGGGCGGCCGCGGTGCTGAAGACCGACACCGCCACGTTCAATGCGGCGGCGGAGAAGGCCGGCGTCTCGCCGGGAATCGTGCTGAAATAGGGCGGCGAGTTCGCGCTGCAAAACAGCTCACCACAGAGAGCACAGAGAACGAAAAAGAAGCTAGAAGCTGGAAGCTAGGAGCTAGGAGCGCGAAGCGAGGCGAACGTTAGTAGCCAGGTCGTCGGGAGATCGTCGTGCTGGGCGTCCAACTCGTATCTCCCAGCTCCTAACTCCTCTAGAGACAGTTTCTCCGTGGTCTCCGTGATCTCCGTGGTGAAATCAGGAGCTCGTGAAGCCGGCTGGAAACCTCGTTCCTCATGACTCGTAACGCCACCACGTCGCGTCGCTATCTCCCCGTACTGCTGCTGCTCTTCGTCGGGAGCGGATGCGCGGCGCTCATCTACGAAGTCGTCTGGTTCCAGCTGCTCGAGCTCGTCATCGGGGTTTCCGCGGTGTCGCTGGGCGTCCTGCTCGGCACCTTCATGGGCGGGATGTGTCTGGGCAGTCTGCTGCTCGCGCGCGTGATCCCGGCCCGGCACCATCCACTGCGGGTCTACGCGTGGCTCGAGATCGGGATCGGCGCCATCGCGGTGCTGGTGCTGGTGGCCATGCCGCTCGTCGGCGGCGCATACACCGCGTTCGCCGGGACCGGCGTCGCCGGCATCCTGTTTCGCGCGTTCGTCGCGGCGATCTGCCTGCTGCCGCCGACCCTCCTGATGGGGGCGACGCTGCCGGCGATGGCCCGCTGGATCGAGACGACCCCGACGGGGGTGTCCTGGCTCGGGTTTTTCTACGGCGGCAACACCG
>JACQTH010000321.1 GCA_016210935.1 Acidobacteriota bacterium
CGACTCGCGCGCCTCGACGATCAGATTGTTGACCCCGAGCTGCTCGATGAACGCCATCACCTCCTGCTGCGCGCCCGCCCCGATCGACAGCATGGCGACGACCGCCGCCACGCCGAAAATCATCCCGAGCATCGTCAGCAGTGACCGCAGCTTGTGCGCGCGCAGATTCTCGAGCCCCATCCGCAGATCGGGCCAAAAATCCGCGGCCGACGATGAACCGCCGGGTACGACGCTCATTTCGTGCCGGTGCCTGAGGGCAGCGTCGGTGCAGATCCAGATTGCGCCGGTCCTGCGGGGGTCGTGTTCGGATCAACCAGGGCGACCTCGGTGCCCTCGGCCAGACCGCCGATGACCACACGGCTTTCCGTCACGTGTTCGATCTTGACCTCCTGCGAGTGGAATCGCTCGCCGGCCTTGACGAAGGCGTGTGTCTTGCCGTTCTTCTCGAAGACCGCCTGACGGGGCAGGTGGAGGGCCTCGGGAATCTCCCGCCCTTCGATGACGACGCGAGCGGACGCGCCTGCTTTCAGCCGAGGATCGGGTCTGTCGAACGTGAAGGTGACCTCGAACAGCCGCGTCACGGTCGCGCCTTCGAAGATGTTCGCGCGGTTCGCACTGCCGGCGAGCGTACCGACCCGGACGGGAAAGACCTCGCCGGGCATCGTATCAACGAACAGGGACGCCGGCTCGCCGACTGTAAGATTTGTGCGGTCGCCTTCCTCCACCCTCGCGCGCACTTCCATCCGGCCCGATTCGATGATATCCACCACCGGCCGGCCGGAAGCCACCGAGTCGCCGTCCCGATATTCGGGAATGGGCATCCCGAAATACACAACCTGGAGGCCATCGCGGTTCTCCTTCACCGTCACCACGCCGTCGAGCGGCGCACGCAGCACCAGACTCTCCAGAACTTTCGTGGCACGCTGCATCGCGAGCCTCGCCTTGTTGCGTTTCTCCTGCGCGACGTCGAGCGACGCCTGACTGGTGGCCGCGCGCGACGTCACGTCTTCCCGCGTCTGAGCCAGCCGGCGCTTGGCTTCCTCGAGCGACAACAGGTTCTTCTGCGCCTCGACGGCCGCGATGAGGTCGTTGGCGGACGCATCGAGCTCCGCCCGGCGGACGTCGTACGTGGCGGTCAGCAGCGCGACCGCGTCCTGAGCCTTCTGCACCTGCGCGTCCGCCTGGATTTTGGCGATCTCCTGCTCCGCTTCGGCGAGCTCGGACTGCGCCTGCTCGAGGGCGTGTTCGTGATCGGCGGGATCGAACTCGACCACGACCTCACCCGCCCTCACGGGCGCGCCCGCCGTGAGCAAGTACACGATCCGAAGCGTGCCCCCAACGGGCGGGGCATCCAGCGTCACCGTCCGGCCGGCCCGCAGCTCGCCGGAAGCATGCACCGTCACCTTGACAGCCCCCTTGGTCACCCGGGCGGTTGGCACGCTGGTGCCATGTTCGGGAAGGCGTGGCACGGCCAGTGCGATCGCTGCAGCCGCGGCAACAACCCCGACAACAATCATGGTGCCTGTGGCGCGGCGATTCATTGCAGCCTCTTTATGATGTCAGGCGACGGGCGTCTGGATGCGATGCGCTCGCCCGGCTCGACGCCCCCCACGAGAATCGTTTGCTCTTTCCCCCGTCTGCCGACCCGCACTCCGCGTTCCTCAAACTGCGAACCCGCCAGACGGTAGACAACCGGAGCGCCGTTGCGCTGGAAGATCGCCTCGGACGGGACGAGCACCACGTCTGGAACCCGCTCGGTGGCGATTCGAGCCACTGCCGTCATGCCCGGCCGAATTCGTGGATCGACCTCGAGGACGATCAGATCCAGGTCGAAATTTCGGGGAGGCGGCCAGCTCGATCCATAGTCGACTCGCGCCAGCATCGAGATGCTGTTGATCCTCGCCTTGAACTCGCGCCCCGGCACCGCTTCGATTCGCACGATTGCCTCCTGTCCGGGCCGCAGCCGGCTGCGATCGGTCTCGTCGAGCCGCGCCAGCAGGTGCACCGAGGAGAGATCCGGCAATTCGAGGATGGCGGATCCGGGCCAGGCGCGATCGCCCTGGCGGAACTCCGGCGCTCTGCCCATCATGCTCCCCACTCGGTAGTTCGGCAGCACGTTCACGATCCCGCCGGTCGGCGCCGTGAGCTGCAGCTTCTTCAACCCATCCTCAGCCCGCGCCAGGTCGAAGAGCGCCTTTTCCCGTTTACGTACTTTGCTTGCCCGATCAGCCTCGGCGCTGATTCGATCGGATTGGGCCCTCTGCTCGATCTCCTTGAGGCGCCGTTCGGCGTCGGCAAAACTCAGCTTGGCGGTTTCGTTGTCGACCCTGGACACGGTTTCTCCGCGGTACAGATCGAGTTTCGCGCGCTGCACATCGTACGAGGCCTTTATGAGCGCCGTCGCGTTTTCCTCGTCTTTGAGGCGCGCCTGCGCTTTGGCCTGCTCGATCTCCGCGTCTGCCTGCTTCAGTTCCGACTGCTTGTCCTGAATCGTGCGCCGAAGCGTCGTGGCATCGAACTCCACGACGACGTCTCCCGCTTTCACCGGAGCGCCGTTTTTGACGAGCCTGAGGATCTGCAGCTCGCCCGACTGCATGGGCGAACTGATCACCACGGATTTCTGCGGCCGGATTTCGCCACGCAGCTCCAGCGTGTCCACGAATTCACCGCGTATGACTTCGGCGGTGGGCAGATCGGGGGCGGAACCTCGGCCTGCTGTGACGAAAAGGCCGGTGGCGGTCAGCGCCACCAGCACCATGCCTGTGACCGTGATGTGGCTGCGCCTGTATTCCCACTTCATCGCTCGTCTCTCGCCCCGGCGTTACGGGACAGCACGGCGCCTTCCTCTATTCCGCTGACGGCGGCTTCATGGGCGCCCAGCATCCCGACGGTGATCGGCTGATCTCGGTATGACGACCCGCGTCTCACGTGGACGTATACCCGATCACCGTCGGAGCGGAGCGCATCGCGAGGCACGACCAGGGCGCCCGGGATCCGGCCCAGCTCGACGTCGCACCACGCCGTCAGGTCGGGCATCAGGCTCGGATGCGTGCCATGGATGTCAACGAGCACGACGAAGATGCGGACCTTCGGGGAGAGTGTCGAGACCAGGCCGATCGGTGAGATCTGCGCGATGCGACCGTCGAAGAAAAGATTCGGATACGCGTCGAGGCCAACGCGGACCGGCTGGCCGACTTTCAGGTCGTTGATGTCCGCCTGGTTGACGCGAGCCCGGATGCGCATCTTCGCTGGGTTCACGATGTCGACCACCGGCATCCCCGCCCGCACCTCTTCACCTTCCTGAACCTCGGTCGGCGTGCCCATCCTGAAGACCGTTCGGATAACCGCCATGCCGTCGATGGAAGCCCGGACCGCCATCTTGTCGGCGTTGGCCTCGGCCTGACGCATCGCGTTCTCTGCGCGGGCGCGCCGAATCGCCAGGATTTGCTGGTCCGCTGCGGCAGCCTTCCGCTTCAGCGCGTACGTCGCCTTCAACTGTTTCACCGTCGCCCCGGCCTGCTCGAGCGCCAGCTGGTTCTTCTCCGCCTGCACCCTGGCGAGCATCTCGTTCTTCAGCACCTCGAGCTTTGCCCGGGCCACCGCGTTCTCGGCAACCGCGATCTCCGTGTCGTCCTTGGCGAGGGCGGCGCGCTCCGCCGCTTCGCGCTTGCGGATCTGCTGATCGAGATCGTTCACCTCTGCTCGACGATCGAGGGCGGCGGCGATCTGCGTCTGCCGGTCGAATTCGACAATCAGGTCGCCTTTGGCGACGGGGGCCCCACCTTTCACGAGTCTGGTAATCACGAGCGACTGTGTCCCAGGTCCGGAGAGCCGCGGCGTGGCGATGGTTGACGACTCCACGGCTTCGACCGTTCCGCTTAAGCGTACCGAGCGGACGAAGTCACGGCGTGCGACGATGGCAGTGGATTCGCGGCGGGAAACCTCAGGTGTGGCTGTCGATTGTCGGCCGAAGGTCAGAACGGCGGCGGCGATCACGATCGCACCTGACGCGGCGGCGACGGCCCATCGAGCAAAGACGGGTTTAGGGCGCATCCACCCTCTCGTTATCAGACTGAGCCGGGGCCGGATCGGTTTGCTGCACGCCGTTCCAGTTTACGGTAACCCGAATCACTGAGCGGGTCATGACGAGTTGCACACTCACGCACGCGGGGGCGGAAGGTGCATGGTGCAGGGTGCAATGGTGCAGGGTGCGACAGGGCCTATATGACGGTTTGAACCTTTCACCACCGTTCGTATCTTTGCACCTTGCACCTTGCACCTTGCACCTGGACCGTTGGGCCTCTCAGCTCAACATTGACCGCGACGGCGGGCAGCGTTGAGAAAACCGCGCCGTGTGTTGCTGCAACCCTCAGGTCGATAAGGAGTAGGGCCAGTGGTCGGTAGCCAGTGGCCAGAATGCAAGGAGGCCAGAATGCAAGGATCTACTGGCCACCGGACACTTGCTACTGGCCACTAATTCGGCCGGCGCGGGATGGTTGGTGACGGGGTGTTCGGCGTTCCGGGCAGTAAGGGTGTCGCGCCCGGTCGGGCTGGTCCAGGAGCCCCGCCTGGCCGCACGGTTCCGCCTGGCATGCCCGGCGCGACGCCGGGCTGCCGCGGCATGAACGCCTGATACGTGAAGTGCCACTCGTTGTAGTGCTGGCGGCCGTTGTAGAGGCGGATCGATTGGTCTTTGCTCTTGCTCGCCACGCCGGCAATTCCTCCGGCAGCGGGGCCCGCCTGCGAAAACGGCGTCGCGAACGGGCCGGCGGATGGAGAGGCGCCTGGCGAGCCGCCTCGACCGGGCTGCGAGGGCGAGATCGGCGTGGCGATGGCTCCAGGCCTTGACGCGACCTGAGGGCTCGTTGGCGTCAGGCTGAGAGCGGAGGCAGGCAGCACCTGAAAGTCGTCGCCGGTGATGGGGTCCTTGTACTTTTTGCGGAGGAAGCGTTGTTCGACGAGCACGTCCACGGAGGGAGGAAACGCGTTGGCGTACTTGCGCTGAAAGAGCGCGATGGCGCGCGCGTACTGCTGGCCGCGGAAGATCAGCTCGGCTTCCTTCTCGCGCTGAGCGGTCTGCCGCCAGACGGGCAGCGCGACGGTCAGCATCACCGACATGACGGCCAGCATCACGAGGAGCGCCGCCATGGCGTACCCGTCGCAGCGCTCGGAAGCCGGCTTCATGGCTGAGGTCACCGCAGTCACCAATCGTCGCAAGATGTTATGACAGCCAAACCTTTTTCAGCGTACCACGATCGAACGTCGCGCGGGCTCGCCGCTAGCCGTGCTTGCACGGCTAGTAACGAAGCTTCGCGTGTTTCACTGGTCGGTTCGAGGCGAAGCTTCGTTACTCTCCTCTTCGTCCTCGCAGCCGTGGCGGGCTGCGAACGTGTGCCGCTGGTTGCCCCAACGCAGTCGACCATCGGTCTGTTCGCCACCAGCACCGTCATCGCCACGAACGGATCGACACAGCTGACAGCGACGGTTCGCGACCAGAGCGGCGTCCCGGTTCTCAACGGTACGGTCGTGAGCTTCACGACCACACTCGGGACCATTGAGCCGCGTGAAGCCCGGACCGAGAACGGCGCGTCGACCGCCCGACTGGTGTCGACCGGACAATCGGGCACGGCGACCATCAAGGCTTTTTCCGGCAACGCGGTTTCCGAAGCCCTCGAGGTCCGAATCGGGGGTGCGGCGGCGTCGCGTGTCGTGCTCAACGTCACCCCGTCGACGCTGACCGCCACAGGCGGCACCGTCCAGCTCGTCGCGGTGGTCACCGACGCCAGCGGCAATCGATTGTCCGGCGTCCCCGTGACCTTTACCGCGACGGCCGGCACGCTCGGTCTCGGCACAGTCATCACCGACCTGAATGGTGAAGCGCGGACCACGCTGACGACCGCACGCGAGACGACCATCACGGCGAGCGCGGGCGGACAGCAGGCGCAGGTGACGGTGACCGTGAACGCCGGTCCCGTGGTGGCCATCACGCCTCCAACAACCTTGCCGATTGCGCGGCAGCAGGCGGCGGTGTTCACGATGACCGTCTCGCCGGGCGGCGGAACGACCGGCGCGCCCATCACCAACGTTCGGGTTGATTTCGGCGACGACGACTTCGTGAACCTCGGGCCCGTCACCGGAACGGTGACCGTGTCCCATGTCTACGGGGCGGGCGGCACCTATCTCGTGACGGCGACCGCGACCGATAGTTTCGGTCAGCGGACAGCCGTCTCGACAACGGTGTCGATCGCGGAACCGGCGCCGCTGAACGTCAACATCACCGCGTCGACGGCGGTCGCGCGCCCGAACCAGCCGGTCACCTTCACCGCGAGCGTGACCTCGACCGGCGGAGGCTCCACATCCGTCGATCTGTTCGAGTGGACCTTTATCGGCGCCGACCGGATCGATCGCGCGCGGACGACCGGGAACTCCATCTCCCATACCTTCGGATCGATCGGCACGAAGACGATCCAGGTCACGGTGCACGGAACGTTCGGCTCCGTCGGTACGGGCCAGATCCAAATCTCCGTCGAGAACCCGGCGACGATCGATCAGAACTGAAATACAAGGGGACTGCGGCCAGGGGTCGGGGGACGGTTGGTTGAATTTCACCGTTCCCTGACCCCCGTCCCCTGACCCCCCGCTTTCCTCACCACTCCGCATAACTCGTTCCGTCCAGCGCGGTGCCGCTGTCGCCGCTCTTCACGTCGAAGATGCCCGGCTCCGCGTTCGGATTCGAGGGGTCCGGCTCCGCCTGAATCGTCACCCACGTAGCCGACGACTTCGTGAACGGATCTTCCGGAACCTGTCGCAGATAACCGTCGGTAACGAGCGCCTGGAGATCGGCGGGATACTTCCCTTTGTCCGCGTAGTACTGATCGATCGCGTCGCGCATCCGAAACAGATCGGATTTCAGGACGCCTTCCTTCGCTGCCAGCACGCTGTTGCGATACTGGACGAGCGCCATCGCGGCGAGCACCACGATGAGCGAGATGACGATCGTCAGCTCGATGAGCGTGAACCCGCCCGGCCCTGAGCGCAGTCGAAGGGCGCCGCTACCAGTCGCGGTACTTCGTGCCGTCGAGCGCCGTGCCCAGACTCTTCGTGTAGACATCGAAAACGTTCTGCCCGCCCCACGTCGTCGCGTCGGGACGATCCTGGTACGATCGCAGTCCCCAATCGGTCGAGCTCGTCATCGGATCCGCCGGGATGCGACGAAGGAATTTGAGCGTCCGGCCCGACGCGTCGCTCTGAACGGGGACCCCTTCCACGAGCGTTTCGAGATCGGGTGGATATCCTTCGGAGCCAACCCGAACTTGCGTGCCGCCGATCAGACCCTGATCGACGGCATCCTTATACCTGTCGATGGCCGTTCGCATCTCACGAAGCACGCGCCGCAGCTCGGCCTCGCGGGTGCGCTGGACCGTCACGCGCGCCAGCGGCATCACCGCCGACGCCAGGATCAACACGATGCTCGTCACGATGAGCAATTCGACGAACGTGTAGCCGCGTTGAAGACCGACATCTTCCGCCTGAAGGCGGAAGCCACGAGGGCGAGGGAGGCGGAAGCCACGAGGGCGAGCATGCTTCGTGGCTTCCGGCTTTAGCCGGAAGATTGTCCGGCTGCCCCTCGACTGACGCTCGGGGCACCCTGAGCGAAGTCGAAGGGTGAATGCGGACTCCACATCGGTCTTGAATATCACTCTCAGGTTCATTTCACTGTAATGGCGGCGCCCGAAAACTGAAGCAGAAGGGGCGCGCCTGAGGTGTCGGTCGCCACGCCGCTGGCGCCCAGCGTCACGTTGCCCGGCGCGACCACATCGAACACGATCGCGGCCAGCACGCCGCTTCCCGCAGCGCCCGGCAATCCCGCAGTTCTGGTCGACGTGATGTCCACACGCCCCGTCGCGGGGTCAACCTGCTGCGTGAACGAGGCGGCCGTTCCCCCCTGCCTCATGAAACTGCCCTCCTGCACGGCACGCACGCGGAGGATCGCCGGGCTGTAGGTGACCGTGAGCGCGATCGTCGCGATGCGTGACGCGCCGTCGATCGAGATCGGCACGGTGTAGGGCCCCGCACCCACACGGAACTCTGCCGCAGGCGGCGTCAGCACGACCCGGGCGGCGCCAGGCTGCGGGGCCGCCGGTGTCGGCGGCGGAGCCGTGGGCGTGGTCGGCGTTGCCGCCGCTGGCGGCTCGGCGGGCGGTGGCGCAGCGGGCGGTGGCTGAACGGGCGTCGCCGGCTGCGGCACCGGTGCGGCAGGCGGTTGCGGTGGCATCCCTGGAACCGTGGTGGTTCCCGGAATCGGTGAAGTCCCCGGCGGCAGCGTCGGAACGGCCGGCGCTGTCGTCACCGGAGGTGCCCCGGCCATTGGCGGAGGCTGCTCCGGCTGCGGCGCGATGAGCGGCGGCGCCCCCGTGAGGCCGAGATTCTGCTGGGTGCCGATGAAGATGGGATTGAGGTCTTCCTGCTCGATCTCCGAGGTCTTGACGATGTGCGGCGTCAGCAACATCACGATGTCGGTCTGCGCGCTCAGTTGGTCGTTGGCCGAGAACAACTGCCTGAAGACCGGCAGCCGCATCAGGCCGGGCAGGCCACGCGCCTGCCGGCGCTGATCTTCCCGGAGCAGACCGGCCAGCAGGTTGGACTCGCCGTCCCGCAGGCGCAGCTTCGTGGTCACCTTGCGCGAGCCGAAGGTCGGCAGATCCTGGCCGGCTATGGTGATGCTCTGGCCGAGCGTGCTGCTTTCGACTTCGAGGTCGAGAATGATCTCGCCCTCGAGCGTCACGCGCGGGGTCATGGTGACGTTGACGCCCACGGGCTTGTACGCAAATGACGTCAACGGGTTGAAGGCCGCTCCTCCACCGGCGATCGCCGTAAAGGTGGTCGACGGCACCGGAATCTCGTCGCCGAGGTTCAACAGCAGCTTCTGCCCTTCCGCGCCGCGAAGCTGCGGTTTTGCGATCAGCTTTGTCTCAGAATCGGTTTCGAGAAAACGGACCACCGCCGTTGGGATCGCCAGGAAGAAGTCGGCCGTGCTGATGCCGGAAAACGACCGCAGGTTGATGGGCGGCGATGGCACCGCCGTTGGGGATACGGCTGTGGTACCGCCGGCGGCACCGGAACTCGACGGAGCGGTTTCCGGCGAGAAAATGCCGCCGATGGCGTACTCGCTGAGATTCAGACCGAACTGCTTGGCGCGGCTGCGATTGACTTCGAGGATCTGCACGTCGATCACGATCTCCGCGCGCGGCTTGTCGTTGGCCCGGATGATGCGCTCGATGATGTCCGCGACGGCGATGCTGGCCCGGATGGTGATCGTGTTCGCCGTCTTGTTGAACGCGATCTGCGGTTGCACGGACATTTGCGGCAGCCGGATGACCGTGTTCAGAATCTGCGCCACCTCGCTCGGGTCGGCGTGCGAGAGGTAGAACGTGCGGATGACCTGCTCTTCGTATTGTGCCCGTTTCGTCTGATTGTCGGGTGCGATCAGAATCGTCTTCTCGTTGATGACTTTGTAGAACAGCTGGTTCGCGGTCAGGACCTGCGACAGCGCTTCCTCGAGCGAGACACCGTCAAGATCGATGCTGTAGCTGTGATCCTGGACCTGCGCGTCGTACATGATGTTGATGCCCGACACGCTCCCGATGAAGTTCAGGATGTCGCGCAGCGACGCGTTGATCATCCGGACGCGCAGGGGCTCGCGCGACGCGGGGCTCAGCAGCGGCGGTGCGGCCGCCTGGCGCGCCTGCTCGCGCATCTGCTCGATCCGCGGTTTGGGCCGCGACGCCTCCAGCCGATCGCGAATCGTCCGCTCGAGCGCAGCCGCTTTGGCGGCCGCCATACGGTTGCTCGGATCGAACTCGGTCGCTCGCCGATACTCGAAGAGCGCTTCTTCGAGCTGCTCTTTGCCCTCGAACTCGCGCGCGCGGGCGAGGTGGACGCGCGAGGCGTTCTGCATGGCGCGCTCGAGCGCGATCTTGAAGTCCGCGCGATCCGGGTCCTCCTGCACGGCGGCGCGGTAGTGCGTCACTGCCGCGTCCCAATCCCCGGCCATCGCGGCACTGTCGCCGCGCCGGAACGCCCGGCCCGCAGCGCAGCCGGCGACCAGTATGCTCGCCAAGAGCAGGACGACCGTACACTTCGCTGTACGCGTCACGTTCCCTCCTAGGGTGCCTCGTGTGCCTAATGTGCCTAGGGTGCCCTAGGGTGCTGAAGGGTGCGTGCCGCGGCACCCCAGGCACTTCAGGCACCCCAGGCACTCTGCGCACTCTATCCCGTCAGCCGGATCGTCTGACGGCCGCGGCCGTCCAGATACTCCATCTCAATCGAGTCGATGCCGATCCGGACGATGCGATAGCGCCCGTCGATCACATCGCCCTCCTTTCCCTAACAGACGTCGCGGCCGTCGCTGAGGACGGCCAGCTTCGTTCCGCGCTGCGGCGCCTCGACCGTGCCGATGCATCTGAGGGGGATCGGTGGCGGCCCGACAGGCAACGGTGGCTCGATCGGCGACGGCATCACGGGCCCCGCCGGCAGCGTCGGCACCGGCGACAGACTGGTGGGCCCGCCACTCGGAGCCGGGCGCGCGCCTTCGAAGCGAAACGGGTTGCGTTGTGTCTCCTGGGGAGCCGGTTTGGGCGCATTCAACCGCCCCAGATCCACGGC
>JACQTH010000312.1 GCA_016210935.1 Acidobacteriota bacterium
AAGCCGGTGACCGCCACTGTGACGCCTTCCGGAGGACTTCCAGTTTCCGGTGAACTGGTTCACATCGACGACTTCACCGTGGCCGTCCGCGATGCATCCGGCGCGTACCATTCGTGGCGGCGGACGCGAGACCTGACGATCGTCAGAGACGATCCATATGCCGCGCATATCGAGTTGCTGGATCGAATCACGGACAAGCAGATGCACGACGTGGTGGCCTATCTGGCGAGGGTGAAATGAAGGCGTGGCGAACGCTTGTCGCGATCGTGCTGATGGCGCTCGCAGTTGCAGGGCAAGAACGCCTCGATCCGGCCACACTCGGGCAGCCACCGATTGACAGTTGGCCAACCTATAACGGTGATTACTCGGGCCGCCGTTTCAGCACGCTCACCAGGATCAACGCGTCCGACGTCGATTCACTCGGGCTGGCGTGGGTGCGGCGCATCAACATGGCGGCCCTGGGTGGCGGTGTCATCAAATCCACACCGCTTCAAATCAACGGCGTCCTCTATTTCACCATCCCTGACCATGTCTGGGCGGTGGATGCGCGGACCGGCCGCGACATCTGGCATTTTGAATGGCCGACCAAGGGCGGCAACCGCATCGGTAACCGCGGCGTCGGGGTGCTGGGTGACTGGTTGTTCTTCGAGACGCCCGATTGCCACCTCGTCTCACTGAATCTGAAGGACGGAAGAGAACGGTGGCACCAGCCGATCTGCGATCTCGATCAGTTCTACTACGGCTCGGTGGCGCCGGTGATCATCCGGAACCACGTCATGGTCGGCGTCAGCGGCGACGATCTCGATCGTCCTGGCTATGTCGAAGCGCGCGATCCCGCGACCGGCGCACGGCAATGGCGCTGGTACGTCGTGCCGCAGAAAATGGGCGACCCGGGTTCGGAGACGTGGCCGAACGAAGCCGTGATGAAGCACGGCGGCGGCATGACCTGGACGCCCGTGACGCACGACCCCGATCTGAATCTGGTCTACGTCACGACGGGAAACCCCCAGCCGGTGCTCGCACACAAGAACCGGCCCGGCGACAACCTCTTCACCGGCTCCATCGTGGCGTTGAATCCGGATACGGGGAAGATGGTGTGGTATTTCCAATCCTCGCCGCACGACACGCACGACTGGGACTCGACACAGACCGCGGTCCTGATCGACGGCGAGATCGACGGAAAGCCGCGAAAGCTGCTGGCGCAGGCCGCGCGAAACGGGCACTTTTTTCTGCTGGATCGCACGAACGGCCGGGCCCTCGTCTCGAAGGAATTCGTGAAGACGAACTGGGCGAGGGGGTACGACCGCAAAGGCCAGCCGATTCCGAACCCGGCGAAGATGCCTCGAGTCGACGGGACGCTCGTTTCTCCCAATCAGGGAGGCGCCGCGAACTGGTACCCGCCGACCTTCAGTCCGCTGACCGGGCTGTTTTACGTGAGCGCGGCGCGCGCCTTCAGCATCTATTATCTATACGACCCGAGCGATCAGCCGCAAGGCTGGGGCGGGATGGATCGCGGCGGATGGTCCGAATCGATGATTCAGGCGATCGATTACAGGACCGGCGCGATTCGATGGAGCCATCGCTGGGAGGGAAGTGCGCGGTCGGGCCTCTTGAGCACGGCCGGCAATCTCCTCTTTGCCGGCGGCCCCAGCGGTGACATCGTCGCGCTCGACGCGACGACGGGCGAAGCGATCTGGCATGCAGGACTCGGCAGTCAGGTCACCAACGGTCCGATCACCTACATGCTCGACGGGAGGCAGTACCTGGTCGTGGGGGCAGGGGATTCGCTGTTCGCGTTCGTCAAGTAGTTGGCTCGGTGGTGAGTGCGCCGGCCTGAAGGCTGGCCGCCAGTCTCTTGCTTGAACCCTCCGCTTCGAGGCCACCTGAACCAGAGCAGCTGGGGCGCTGGCCGGCGCTCGCTATTTCTTTCGGGAGGCTGCGCGAGTCGGTGACCCTGTGGGGCGTCGGTTGGTTTTGGACCCCGACATGTCGTCTACGGTCACGCGCCGCCGTGACTTCAGGAGGGCAGCATCCGAGGCGCTGCGCTTTCGTTCACGGCTCGCTCCGTGAGGGTGAGAGGCCGAGCGACGGCGCCGATTCGGTGCGACATCAGGATGCAGCCACGCGAGATCGCGCTGCGTTAGACGGAGTTTCCACAGGACTTCGAGGAGATCGCGCCTCGGGTCGCGGGAGGCCGAGCTGATGAAGATTTCAGTTCCGGGTTCTGGCGCGTGATGATGGCGAACAAGTGCATGCCTTCGCCCAGAGGTGCCAGTCACCTCAGCCCAGTCGAGCGAATCAAGGTCATCATGCCCTTTCGAAAAGCGGATTCCGGTACTGACGAGATCCCGGGGTTCCTTCCGCAGCACAGCGATGACACGGCTCACGCTCGCGAGCGGTCCCGTCTCTGGCGGAAAGTACTCGGTATTCGTCGTCACGGTGTTTGGGTGTTTTTGAGCACCCGCGCTCTGATTCTAGCGCATCCCTGAGACACCTCGACACCGTCGCGTGGTCCGCTCCAGTAGGCGTGCCCTGGCGGGCAATGCGCGTCAGGTGGCGTGTCGGTCGTGAACTCCACACCGCGAATGCCAGGTGTAAGCCTGCCAACGAAGGCTTTCACCTTTGGAATATCGCTGAACCGCGCCGGTTTGCCCAAGATTTCGCCGCTCTGTTCCTGGAGTCGCGCATCATTCACTGTTTGCGTCTCGCTTTCGACGCGGTAGTACGTCGCCTCGCCGGACATCGACGGCCACTATACCGCGCCCACCGGATCGTGCCCGTGGCTCTCGGGCTCAGGGTTCGAGTTCGTCAACACCTCAAAGACCGTCATCAACTTCATCAGCGCCAGCAGACGCTGATTGCGCGACGTCAGGTGGAGCAGTTTCATATCGCCGCCGCGGTCGCGCACCGTCTTCAGCTTCACGACCATCATTCCCACCCCGCGCTGTCGATGTACGTGACGTCGCGCAGATCGACGAGCACTTTGACGTGTCCACGCTCGAGGAGATCGTGAACCCACCGCCTGAACGCGAGATCTCAATCATCGAGGAGGATTTCTCCGCACAGCGCCAGGACGATGACGTCGCCGATCGGGCGTTCCGAAATCTGCAGCTTCGAGGCGTCTTGCGTCATTGAGGATCACCTGTCAAGCAGGACCAGCCGCCGCGTGCCTTGCCGTAAACGAGCGGATTATCGCGAGGGCCTGGGTTTTCGCGCTCGCGGCCCAGGGACGAGTTGAAATCCGATTTGCCGAAAGTGC
>JACQTH010000313.1 GCA_016210935.1 Acidobacteriota bacterium
ACGACGTTTGCGTGGTTGATCAAAACGCTGATTGATTATCGGCGATGGGCCCGCGTTTCGAAGGTCCACACCGAGGTCCACACCAAGCTGCTGGATCGAATGGCCTCAAACGAAGACCTGCTCGCCTACATTCAGACGTCGGCGGGACGGAAGTTCCTCGAATCGGCGCCGATCCCGCTCGACGCGGGCCCGCGCGCCGTGGCGGCGCCGCTGGGCCGCATTCTCTGGTCGGTGCAGGTCGGGACGGTGCTCGCCGTGGGTGGAATCGGGTTACAGTTTGTGAGCGGGCGCGTGCTCGAGGAGCTGTCGCAGCCGCTGTTCGTGATTGGGGTCCTGGCGATGTCGCTGGGCGTCGGCTTCATGCTCGCCGCCGTGGCCGCCTTCGTCCTGTCGCGGCGTCTGGGCCTGTTCGACACCCAGCCGCCGCCGCCGGTGTCCGAGTCGCAGCAATGATCTTCGTGGCTTCCGCCGTCCCGGGGCTCGTCGCCTCCGGCGTCCCCGGAGCTCGTGGCTTCCGCCCCAGGGTCGTGGCTTCCGCCTTCTCCTACTTCGTGGCTTCCGCCTTTAGGCGGAAGGAAAGGTGATCGTGTTCACGCGTGACCTGACGCTCTCCGATGTCGACCAGCTGCAGGCTGGGGCCCCCAGCGCGGCTGCCGCGCTGGGGACCCCTGGCGAGCTGGTCGAGGCGTTCCAGATGGACGAGGACACCTTCCGGGCGTTCTACGATCGAACCGCGCGCGCCCTCTGGCTGTACCTGGCGCGCCTGACCGGCAGCTCCTCCCTGGCCGATGACCTGCTGCAGGAGTCGTACTATCGATTCCTGCGCGCCGCGCGCACCTACGAGAGCGAAGCGCACCAGCGCAACTCGCTCTTCCGAATCGCCACGAATCTCGCCCACGACAATCGACGCCGGGTCCGGACTGCGGCGTCGGTGCCTCTGCAGGATGAGGAGGAGCACCCCGGTCTGCAGGCTGACCATCAGTCGGCGCAGCGAGCCGAGCGGCGATCGGACCTCGCGCGGGCGATGGCGCGTCTGAAGCCTCGCGAGCGCGCGATGTTGTGGCTGGCGTACGCGCATGGGTCGTCGCATGGCGAGATCGCCGAGGCCCTTGGGGTGACGAAGGGGAGTGTCAAGCTGCTGTTGTTCCGTGCGCGGCGGAAGCTCGCGGCCTTTCTCGCCGGGGCCCCGGCGCGGAACGGAGAAGCCCGGTCATGATGAACGTCGCCTGTCCGCGAGAGCAGGAAGCGCTCGAGGTCGCGTTCGCCGGCACGCTGTCCGACGGTGGTCATGACGGGATTCGCGCGCACCTCGCGACCTGTTCGATCTGCGCGGACGTCGTGAGAGTGGCGACGGCCATCCGCGAAGATGCGGACTCGTGCCGCATGGCCCACCTGCCGGGATCGGGCATCGTGTGGTGGCGGGCCCAGATGCGCGCGCGCGCCGAGGCGGCCCGCGCCGCGTCCAAGCCGATCACCTTTGTCCAGGGAATCGCTGCCGCCTGCCTGGTCGGTGCAGCGGTCGCGGGGCTCGGCGTCGCGTTTCCCTGGATCCGTGCCTGGTTCGGGTCCATGGGCGAGCTCGCCCGCGCCATCGAGGCCGGAGCCGGAGCGTCGCCGCTGCTCGGCCTGCCGCTGTGGGTGCCGCTGCTGGCCGTTTTGACGCTGCTGCTGGCGCCCGTCGCGATCTACCTCGCCGTCACGAAGGACTGACCTTCTTTCGGCGTCTACTCGGAGGGGGGCGACGCCAGGAAGCGCCGCTTCATTTCCTCGACGTTGAACTCCAGCTCGACTTCGACGATCCGTTCGTTGCGCACGCGAAAGCGTTCCCGGAACGCAAACTCGACCGGCCGGCCCGTCGCCGGAATGGTCAGCGTGTCGCCGAGCACCAGGTCGCCCGTGTGCGTGCCCCGCCCGATGAAATGCGCCACCACGACCTCAGCATCGATCGGTTCCACCGACTGCACGTCCAGATGAGCGTCTTCAACGGCGGTGAGCCACGCGGCGGCCAGGGCGCGGTACCCGGCCCGGCCCACCAGACGCTGCCGCGTCGGGAGGTAATGAAAGATCGCCTCGGGATCGACCAGCTCCGTAGCTTCGCTGAATCGGCGCTCGTTGAACAACTGGTAGTAGAGCCGCGCAAGCTGCTCGGGCGTCATGGCGGTATAGGCGAGGCCGCGGTTCCGATCGACGAATAACGCATTCATACCTCGCACGGCGCGGCGACTCAAGGGGGTGATGAGGGAAGGAGCGATTTGTCGTGCAACGCGCGCAGATGTGCGAAGCATCGGGGCCGCCGCAGCAAACCAGCTGCCGCGGGGTGGCCGGCGACACCGTGAGCAGCGCCGGGAAAAGCGTTGCGTGGCGGTGTCAGTCGATCGACAGGGCTGTATCAGTACTTAGCTGAGAT
>JACQTH010000314.1 GCA_016210935.1 Acidobacteriota bacterium
AATCCCGCAAGCAGCGGCGGCATGCTGATCGACATGGGGATTCACGACTTCGACCTCGCGCGGTGGTTCATGGGCGAAGTGCGCCGCGTCGCGGCGATCGGCGCGACGATCGCGTATCCGGAGCTGGAAAGCGTGGGCGACATCGACAACGCGATCGTCACCCTCACATTCGCCAGCGGCAAGCTGGGATCCGTCGACCTTTCACGCAGCGGCATCTACGGCTACGACATCTCGACGGAGATTCTTGGGACGGAAGGTACGATCCGAATCGGCTACCTCCGCGAGACGCCAATCGTGGTCATGACGAAGAACCAGGTGTCGCACGACACGGTCCCGTACTTCATGGAGCGCTTCCGGGACGCCTACACGAATCAGCTTCGGAACTTCGCGCAGAACGTGCTCGAGGATCGCGAGCCGCCCATTACGATTGACGATGGGTTGGAGGCGCTGCGGATTGGGATCGCGGCGACTCGCGCCCGCGAAACCGGCGTGACGGTTGCCGTGGCGGATACGCAGCAGGTCTGAAGTCGCGCGTTGCACGCCAATCAGCGGCTGGTTGCTGTACCTCGTGGCTTCCGGCTCTAGCCGGAAGTTCTTCTGCGAAGGACGCGACACGGATGATGACAGATCTCAGGACAGTGGAGCTTCAGAACCGCCGGCAATGGCGGACGTGGCTCGGAAGGCACCATGCGTCGAGCCCGGGCGTCTGGCTCGTGTTCTACAAAGACCACACGGGCGTGACGTCGATTCCCTACGAAGACGCCGTGCGCGAGGCGCTCTGCTTCGGGTGGATCGACAGCCTGATCAAACGTCTCGATGACGAGCGGTTCGCCCGCAAGTTCACGCCGCGAAAGCTGGCGAGCAAGTGGTCGGACAGCAACCGCAAGCGCTGGGCCGAGCTGAAGGCGGCGCGCCTGCTGACCGCCGCCGGCCGGGCGGCGGCGCCAACGGCCAACAGCTACGCGCCGCGGCCGCAACTTCCGCAGGACGTGCCGGCCTACATCACCAAGGCGCTGAAGTCGAACCCGGCGGCCTGGAAGTTCTTCCAGGCGCTCGCCCCGAGCTACCGTCGTCGCTTTGTCGGATGGATTCACATCGCGAAGCAGGCCGAGACGCGCGAAAAGCGCATTCGCGAATCGATCGCGTTGCTGGCGTCAGGAAGGAAGCTGGGACTGAAATAGGAGCCTACTCGTAGCGCAGCGCCAGCATCGGATCGATGCGGCTCGCCCGGTGCGCGGGGACCAGGCCCGCCACGGCCGACACCAGCGCCAGCAGCGTCACCGTGGCACCGGCAATCGACGGATCGTTCGGCTGGATGGCGAACAGCTGGCTCGAGACGTAGCGACCCAGCCCGATGCCCGCCGGCACGCCCACGGCCAGCCCGATGGCGAGCAGCACCACCACCTCTTTCATGACGAGCCACAGCACGAGGCCGCGGCCGGCGCCAAGCGCCAGCCGGATGCCGAGCTCCTTCTGGCGGCGCGCCACCACGAACGCCATCACGCCGTACAAGCCGATCGACGCCAGCACGGTGGCGACGAAGCCGAACCCGGCTGCGAGGAGCGCGATCAACCGATCGGTCAGAAGCGTCTCGTCGAGCTGCGCCTCCAGCGTCTTCATCCCATAGACCGGCATCGTCGCGTCGAGCTGACGCACTTCGTTCCGAATCAGACTGTAGGCCATGTCGGACGCGGCCTGGGTCCGCACGTAGAACGCGGCGCTCCCCCGTCCCCAATGCGGGACGAAGGCCTGACGCCGCACGCCCTCCCGGGGACCTTCGTAGAGCGAGTCGGCCACCACGCCGACGATCTCGATGGTCAGCTTTGACGACGGTCCGGATCCCCAGCCGACCCGCTTGCCGATCGCGCTCCTGCCCGGGAAGAAGTGCTCGGCGAACTTGCGGTTCACGATGGCGACCGTCGCCTCCCGCTTCGCATCGAGGCGGGTGAAGTCCCGTCCTTCGAGAAACCGAATCTGCATCGTTTCGAAATAACGGGGTGACAGGCTGTTCATGAACGCCTGCATGTCCTCGCCGTCCTTCGCCTGGTGACCTTCCACCGCCATGCTGCTGTCCCATTCGGAGCCGGCGAGGATCGGGACGCCCGCGAGCCCGGCGGACTTGATGCCGGGCGCGGCGTTCAAGCGCTCCAGCAGGCGCTCGTAGAACGTGCCCGTTCGCTCTTCGTCATAGCCGCTGAGCGCGGGCGCGAGTTGGAACACCACGAGGTTGTCGAGCGCCACGCCCGTGTCGGTGCCTTGCAGGTTCTGCAGGCTGCGCACGAACAGCCCGGCGCCGAACAGCAGCAGAAAGCTGAGCGCGACTTGCGCCGAGACGAGGCCCTTTCTCAGGAACAAGGAACCGGCGCCGCCCGCGATGGCGCCGACGGTCTCCTTGAGGGTCGTCCACGGATCAGGCCGGCTCGCGCGCAGCGCGGGGAGCAAGCCGAACACGACGCCGGTTGCCAGCGTGACGGCCAGCGTGAAGGTCAGGATCCGGACATCCGGCGTCGGCTGCACCAGGATCGGCTGCCCCTCGGCCGGCAGGAGCGCGAGCAACCCACGCGTCAGGGCGATGGACACGAACACGCCGAGCGCGCCGCTGGCGCTCGCCAGCACCACACTCTCGACCAGGAGCTGTCGCACGAGCTGCCCCCGCGTCGCGCCGAGCGAGAGCCGCACGGCGATCTCTTTCTGCCGCATGAACGCTCTCGCGATCAGCAGATTCGCGACGTTCGCGCACGCGATCAGCAGGACCAGCCCCACCATGCCCATCAGGACGAGAAGCGGCGTCGAGAACTGGTTGCGCAGCCCCGAATAGCCGATGGCGGCGCTTTCGATCCGCAGCCGTCCCTCCATGAAGCGGTCACGCGCGTAGGCCGACCAGTTCTTCGCCCCGGGCAGCGTCGCCTCGTGCGCGCGGATCTGCGTGAACAGCCCCTGAAGCGGCGCCCGCGCCGATTCAATCGTCCAGTCCGGCTTCAGCCGGCCGAACACCTGGACCCACCGCACGCGCGGGTCGTCCAGGTGGATCCACTCCCATTCCGGAAGCAGCACGGGCTTCATCAAGATCGGCACCCGTATCGCCGGCGCCCGCGTCGGATCGAGCCCGGCGAAGCCCGCGGCGGACACGCCGACAATGGTCATCGGATAGTTGTTGACGAGAATCTTCTTGCCGATCACGGCTGGATCGCGGGCGAAGCGCCGCACCCAGTAGTCGTAGCCCAGGACGACGACAGGGTGCCCCTGGTACACACGATCGTCTTCCTCTGAGTTGAAGACTCGCCCAAGGGCGGGCTTGACGCCCAACATCGAGAAGAAGTTGCCGGAGACCATTTCGGCCTGCAGGCGCTCGGTCTGGTTGTCGATGCTGACCGAGGTGGCGATCAGCCGCCGGCACAGCACTTCCGACAGCGACTCGGCGCGCTTCTGGTATTCCTGGTAGATGGGATAGGAGTGCATCCGCGATCCCATGTTGCTGCCGTTGTGCGCCCCTTCCTGGTAGAGCATCACCAACTCGTCGGGACGCGTCACGGGCAGCTTGCGCATCAGGATCTGGTCGGTCAGCGTGAAAATCGCGGTGTTGGCGCCAATGCCCAGCGCCAGCGACACGATCGCCACGACCGAGAAGAGGGGGCTGCGCAGGAGGCCGCGCACGGCGAGACGGATACCCTGAGTTGGGAGGGGCATGTAGCCATTAGACGGATCTGGGCGGGCGAAGGTTGGGGAACTCGGTTGGT
>JACQTH010000315.1 GCA_016210935.1 Acidobacteriota bacterium
ACTTCATGGCGGCCGTCAGCCGTCCTGACAGCGACATGCACGAAACAGGGAAGCTGTTCATGACAGCACATCGCTGCGTCTTCGTGGGAACGCGCGTGCGATCGTTCGGCTGGCGGAAAATCAAGGCAGTTCGAGACGACGATCGCGATCTCGTCATCGTGGCCGACGGCGAGGCGCTCCAGTTCCGCTGCAACACGTATACGGAAGTCCTGCGGGGAGTCACCATCGCACGGTGGCTGCTGATGAATCAGGTATAATCAAGGCACAATGTGGACAAAACAGATGGGCGGACCCCGCAAGAAGCCGCCCAAGACGATAGCCGTCGTCGATCCCGATCGGTGTTTCGGTGCGTTTGCCTGCTCGATCTGTCAGGCGGCGTGCCCGGTGGTGGGGTGCATCGTCGAGGAACCGGATCGCGACGGCCGCATCGTGTGTGCCGTCAGGGCGGATCTCTGCATAGGCTGCGGGCTGTGCGTGACACTTGGGAATCCCACCGCGCCGCAGCAGCGGGAATTCGGCTGTCCGCCGGATTACGACGCCATCAACATGGTGCCGTATGACGAGGTGGTGAAGCTGATTCAGGCCGGCGCGCCACATCCCGTCGAACAGACGGAAGCCAGCGCATAGATCTTCCGGCGCGCATCCGCGCAGCCGGCCGAATTCGATAACGGTCGTGTCGAACGGCCTAAGCCGGAAGCCACGAAGGCGCTCCTGCATCACCAGCCACAGCAGTCCGTCTTGAAGCCGCAGGCCGGGCAGCGCCAGACGGCGTGCATCCGGAACATCGGGGCCCCACACCGATCGCATGGCATGTTGCTGTCGGGTTTCGCGTCCGGCTGAGCAGGGCGTGACCGCTCGTCAGGCGTGTTCGAGGGGACTGTCCCCTTGTCCCGGGGCTCCTGAGCTTTGTCGAAGGACCCGCCCGGAGCTCTGTCGAAGGGCATGCGGGATTATAAACGAGCTTGCGGAAAGGCGCGCGGAGTGGCAAGTAAGTAAAAAGATTGAACAATCTGTCAGATTATGGACACGCATGACAGAAGTGTATAGAATCCAGTCTGCTTTGGTTTACTACACGAGGCCGGTCCGGAGTCTGGCTTCCGGCTTCAGCGGGACGATCTTCCGCCGCGCATCCGCGCAGTCGACCGAATTCGACATCGGTTGCGTCGAACGGCTTAACGCGGAAGCCCACGAGTCGGCAGATCAGGCGGAAGCCACGAAGCTCGGGGGTTCCCGATGATCACCAAACGGAAGAAAAAGGTCCTGGCCATTGACGACGAACCGTCGATGACCGAGTGGCTCAAGATCCTCCTCGAACACGCGGGGTACGAGGTTCGGACGGCCCTTATCGGCATTCGCGGCGAGGAGCTCTTCAAGTCCTGGAAGCCCGACGCCGTCATCTCGGACATGCTGCTTCCCGACATTGACGGTGTGGATCTGGTTCGATCGTTCAAGCAGGTCAACCCCGACGCGGAGGTCATCCTGATCTCCGGCCACGGCAGCATTCCGAAGGCCGTCGACGCCATCAAGGCGGGCGCGTCGTTCTTCCTGGAGAAACCGATCGAAGCCGACGGGATCCTCGCGCTCCTCGAGAAGGCGCTCGAGCGGAAGGATCTTCAGATGGAGAACCAGCAGCTCAAACAGAGGCTGCAGGATCGCTACAAGTTCGCCAACGTGATCGGACGAAGCAAGAAGATGCAGGAGCTCTTCGAGCTGATCGAGAACGTGGCGGCGAGCGACGCCAACATTCTGATCCAGGGCGAAAACGGGACCGGCAAGGAGCTGATTGCCAACGCGATTCACTACAACAGCAAACGCTCCAAGGGGCCGTTCATCAAGATCAACTGCTCGGCGATTCCGAAGGACCTGATCGAATCGGAGCTCTTTGGATACAAGAAGGGCGCGTTCACCGGCGCGAGCTACGACAAGGAAGGGTTGTTCGAGATGGCGGACGGCGGGTCCCTGCTGCTCGACGAAATCGGGGAGATGCCGCCATTCCTTCAAACGAAGCTGCTCCGCGTCCTGCAGGAGCGGGAATTCCGGCCGATCGGCAGCGATCGGATTGTCCACGTCGACTTCCGTCTGATCTGTGCGACCAACATCGACCTCGACATGGCCTTGCGCGACGGACGGGTCCGGGAGGATCTCTACTTCCGAATCAACACCATCACGCTTCGCGTTCCGCCGCTGCGGGAGCGGAGCGAGGACATCCCGCTCCTGTGCGAGCATTTCCTCGAGAAGTTCCGGACGCGGTACCAGAAGAACGTGAAATCGATTGCGCCGGCCGCCTATCACCTGTTGATTCGAAACCGCTGGCCGGGGAACGTCCGCGAGCTCGAGAACGCCCTCGAGCGCGCCGTCCTGGTGGCGAAAGGCCCGGAGGTCACGCCAGCGGATCTGCCGGAGACCCTGCGCGAAGAGACCGCCGCCCCGTCGGACTTCGTGTTCCCGACGCACTGGACGCTGGCGGATATCGAGAAGATGGCCATCGTGCAGACGCTCCAGCGCACGAACTGGAACAAGCAGGAAGCCGCGGCGATTCTCGGGTTGTACCGGCCGACGCTCTACAGCAAGATGAAGAAGCACGAAATCAAGGATCCCGGCCGCGCCGCGCGTCAGCAGCAGCAGCGGATGGCGACGACGGTGTAGAGAGGAGCAAGGAGAAAGGAGCAAGGAGAAAGGAGCAAGGAGAAAGGAGAAAGGAGAGAGGAGAAAGGAGACGAGTGATCGATCATCTCGGACGGCTCGTCGCAGCATTCCTCGGCTGGATCGGCGAGGTGACCGCATTCGGCGCACGAGCCTTGCGGGACGCCGCGCGACCACCCCTCGAGCTCGACGAGCTGGGCCGGCAGGTCTTCGAGATCGGCTGGCGGTCGCTGCCGCTCATCGTCGCGTCGGGGTTGGCGGTCGGCATCGTCCTGTCCCTCCACACGCGGGCGTCGCTCGAGCGGTTCGGCGCCGAGGCGATGATCCCGGCGGGCCTCGCCCTGGCGCTCGTGCGAGAAACCGGACCGCTGACGGCGGGGCTGCTGCTGTCGGGGCGCGTGGGGGCCGGAATCGGCGCCGAGCTGGGCGCGATGAAGGTCACCGAGCAAATCGACGCGCTGGAAGCGACCGCGGTGGATTCGTTCAAGTTCCTCGCGGTCACACGCATCCTGGCCTGCATGATCGCGCTTCCCCTGCTCACGACCATCATGGACTTCGCCGGGATCACGGGCGGCTTTCTCGCCGAAACCGTCGTGACCGGCATGTCGTTTCAGCTCTACTTCGACCGCGCGTTCTCGCTGTTGGAGTTCTCCGACTTCGTGCCGGCGACGCTGAAGACCATTGTCTTCGGCTTCATTATCGGCACGGTCGCCTCCTATCTCGGTTTCACCACCGAACGCGGAACCGAAGGCGTGGGCCGCGCCTCGACGCGCAGCGTCGTGCTGGCGTCGATTCTGATCATCCTGGTCAACGTGGTTCTGGTGAAGCTCATCTTTTTCTTCTATCCGAACTGATGGACGCGCAGCGGGCCGAGCCGGTGGTCAGCTTCCGGGATGTGACCAAGCGGTTCGGGCAAAAGACGGTTCTGGACGGCATTTCGTTCGACGTACCGCGCGGATCCGCGTTCTGCCTGCTCGGCCGAAGCGGGACCGGCAAGAGCGTGACGCTGAAGCACATCATCGGGCTCATGCGTCCGGATGCCGGCCAGGTCACGGTGGACGGACAGGACGTCGCGTCGCTTTCGCGCAAAGCGTTGTCGGAGCTTCGGACCCGCATGGGATTCCTGTTTCAAAACGCCGCGCTCTTCGATTCGATCTCGGTCGGCGACAACGTCGCGTTCCCGATGCGCCGCCACAGCCGGCTCGCGGCATCCGAGATTCGCGAGCGTGTCGAGGAGAAGCTCGAGGAGGTCGGGCTCGGGGGAGAGGCCTCGAAGATGCCTTCGGAGTTGTCGGGCGGCATGCGAAAGCGCGTCGGGCTCGCTCGTGCGATGGCGCTCGACCCGGCGATCCTGTTGGTCGACGAACCCAGCGCCGGGCTCGA
>JACQTH010000308.1 GCA_016210935.1 Acidobacteriota bacterium
GTCCGAGGTCCATGGCTCGCCTGACATGGAGCAACAAGCGAGCCGCCGCTTTCCTGCTCACGGTCGCACGTCACTGCGCGGCGTGAAACGAGGGCGTGTCAGGTTTTGACAGCGCGAGATCGATTGGCGTGTCCAATTGCGCGGCACCGGCCAATTAATCGCCCGATTGGCGGGCGTTGCGGCGTGGAAGGGATTGTCAGAGTTTGAGGCAGGATAAGTTCGTCAATGTCATAACAAGTTCTTTAGTGTCATGACATATCGTGCCTGTGGTTGGCCTTCTCACCCTCCCGCCCTACCTGTCCCACCTGCCTCACCTGCGCCAACTTGAATTCCGCAATCTTGCGGTACAACGTCTCGCGGCTGATTTTGAGGATGTGCGCGGCCTTTTTCTTGTTCCAGCCGACATGTTCCAGCACGCGGGCGACGTGCGCCTGCTCGACGTCGCGAAGCGACGGCAGCGTGCCTGGGGCGTCGGAGGGCCGCGCGGCGCGTGCATGCAGGAACTGGATGTCGGAAGCCTCGACGAACCGGCCGCGCGCCGAAATCGCCGCGCGTGAGACCGTCGCTTCCAGCTCGCGGATGTTGCCGGGCCAGTGATAGCCGGTCAGGACCTGCACGGCCGCCGCCGAGAACGTGAGCGCGTCGAGGGGCAATCCCTGCGTCGCGCAGTAGCGGGACAGGAACCGCTGCGCGAGCACGGGAATGTCGGCCGGCCGCTCGCGCAACGACGGGAGCCGGATCGTAAACGCGTTGACGCGGTAGTAGAGATCCTCGCGGAAGCGCTCCTGGCTGACGAAGATATCGAGCGGCCGATGCGTCGCGGAGATCAGCCGGAAGTCGACTTCGACGGCGTGGCGTCCGCCGAGCCGCTCCACGCGGCGATCTTCGAGGACCCGCAGCAGCTTCGCCTGCGCGACGAGTGAGAGGTCGCCGATTTCATCCAGAAAGAGCGCGCCGCCCGTGGCGAGCTCGATCCTGCCCGGCTTGCGATCGCCGGCGCCGGTGAAGGCGCCCTTTTCGTATCCAAACAGCTCGGACTCGAACAGCGTGTCTGGCAGCGCCGCGCAATTGACGGCCTGGAAGTTCGCGTCTCGCCGCCGGCTCAGCTCGTGGATCATCCGCGCGACGACCTCCTTGCCCGATCCGGTCGGGCCGAGGACCAGCACGGACAAATCCGTCTTCGAGACCATCCGAATCGACTCGAACACGACGAGCATCTTCTCGTCGCGGCCGATCATCTCGCGGAACCGGAGCACCGCCGGCGACTGCTCCTCCGTGGTCACATCCGGCCGGCCGCGCAGGAAGTCGTCGAGCAGCTGCCGCGCGAGCAGATCGGCCGGCCGCCTGGCCTGAAACCGCGGCGGCGAGCCCGGCATCCGCTCGGCGACGCCGTTCGCGACGAGCCCCTGCAGACAGGCGTCGATGTCGGTGCGCATCCGTCCGAACGTCTGCATGAGCGACTCGAGATCGAACGACTCTCCCGGCCGCGCCTGAAGGTACCGGAGCAGGCCGGCGCGCAGCGGCGATTGCACCAGCGTGCGGAACCGCGCCGGGGTGGAAGTCTGGGACCCCTCGGCCGATGGGGGACGGTTGGCCGTCGGAGTTGGGATGGACGAGAACTGAGTGTTCACCAGCTGTCTTATCGGGATCGCTCGCGTCCAGTATCAGGACACGCGGGCGCAACGACGTGAATGCAGGAAAAACCGCGCAGCAACGCGCACGGCGCAATGCCTAGGCGGAAGGCAGCGGCAGGGCGGCAGTCACGAAGCGGTCCCTCTCAGCGTGCTGTGGCGCATCCCGTACAGGAAATAGAACAGCAGGCCGATCCCCAGCCAGATGCCGAACCGGACCCAGGTCACCCACGGCAGCTCGACCATCAGGTACATGCACATTCCGATGGCGAGCAGCGGGACGATCGGCACCCACGGCGTGCGGAACGGCCGCGGCCGATTCGGATCGACGCGGCGCAGCACCAGAATCCCGAGAGCCACCAGCACGAAGGCGAACAGCGTGCCGATGTTCGTCAGCTCGACGACTTCATTGATGTTCGCCACCGCCGCGAACAACGCGACCGCGACGCCCGTCAGGATCGTCGTGACGTGAGGCGTGCGATAGCGGGGATGCACCTTCGCCGCCCATGCGGGCAGCAGGCCGTCCCGCGCCATCGAGAAGAAGATCCGTGGTTGTCCAAGCTGAAACACGACCAGAACGGAGGTGGTCGCGAAGACCGCCCCGAGCGAAATCACGCCGGCCGCCCAGTGCATCCCCAGCGCCGAAAACGCCGTCGCCAGCGGCTCCGCCGTCCCCAGCTGGGTGTACGGCACCAACCCGGTCAGGACGACCGCCACGAGAATGTAGATGATCGTGCAGACCACCAGGCTCGCGATCATCCCGATGGGCATGTCGCGCTGCGGATTCCGGGTTTCTTCCGCCGCGGTCGAGACCGCGTCGAACCCGATGTAGGCAAAAAAGATCAGCGCGGCGGCCGTCGACACGCCCCTGAAGCCGTTCGGCGCAAACGGCGTCCAGTTGTCGGGTTTGATGTAGACGAACCCGACGAGCAGGAAGAAGCCGATGATGAGAAGCTTCAGCACGACCATCGCGGAATTCAGCCACGCGCTTTCGGTGATCCCGACGACCAGCACCCAGGTGACGAGCATGACGATGAGAAACGCGGGCAGATTGAACACGATCGGGATGCCCGCCACCTCCGGCGCCTCGGTCATCGCGCGGGCGGCGCGCTCGATCGCCGCCCCGAGGTCGGCGAGGTTCACGCCGGCGGCCTGCGCGCCGCCGACCTGCGCCGCCGTTCGATAATCGACGCCGAGCCAGACGGGGAATTCAAGTCCGAGCCCGCGCAGCAGCTCCTGAAAATAGCCCGACCACGAGATGGCGACGGCCACGTTGCCGATGGCGTACTCGATGATCAGATCCCAGCCGATGATCCAGGCGACCAGCTCGCCCAGCGTGGCATACGCGTAGGTGTACGCGGAACCGGAAATCGGCACCATCGCCGCGAACTCCGCATAGCACAGCGCGGCGAAGGCGCACGCGATGGCGGTCACCGCGAACGAGACGACGATCGCCGGGCCGGCGCCCAGGTGGTCCGCGCCGCCCGCCGCGGCGGTCCCGACGGTGGAGAAGATCCCGGCGCCGATGATCGCTCCCACCCCCAGCAGCGTGAGCTGCATCGGACCGAGCGCGCGTTTCAGTTTCTGCTGCGGCCGTTCTGAATCGGCGAGGATCCGATCGAGGGACTTGAGTCGGAATACCGACATGGGGAGCGTCTTCTTGTCTTCGTGTCTTGGGAGCGCGGACCGGAAGCCGCGGGGCCGGGAACCCGGGATTCCCCCGATTGCGCGGATGCGCGGTCCGCGAAGTATACCTTACGGATACAACGGCGCCGGCCGGACATTGACATCCAGCCGATAGGCCGTGTCCGCCGACGTCACGACCACGCCCCCGCGCGGATCGAACGCGACCCCGATCACCGACGCCGCGGCCAGCACGAGATCCGCCGCCCACGCCTCTGCTTCCGGCCGCAGCTTGTAGAGGCCGCTGCTCCCGGCGAGCGCGTCCGCGACGTACAGCGAACCCTGGGCGTCGAACGCCAGCCCCTGCGGGCGGCCGAACCCCGAATAGATCGTCGTGACCTCCCCCGCCGGGCTGATGCGGTAGAGGTGATCCCGGGGCGCGAGCGTCGGCGCCGCCACGTGAAGATATCCGCCCGGGCCCATGGCGAGGTGAAACGCCGCCACGCTCGCCGGCAGCGTGGCAAACGCGTCGGTCTGTCCCGTCCGCGTGATGCGAAAGATCGTGCCGCTGCGATCGCCGACATACAGCGTCCCGGCGGAATCGAACGCCAGGCCGCA
>JACQTH010000331.1 GCA_016210935.1 Acidobacteriota bacterium
ACGTTCAAGCCTGGAACCAGGCGTGGCAAACCAGTCGCTGTACGTGTGCCGGTCGACATCACCTTCACGCTTCGGTAACACTCGGTAGCTCTGGGTGTGTCTCCGAGGCCTACACACGGTCAGCGATTGGGCGACAAGTTAGCGTTGACCCAAGTGGTCGAAGGCTTCGGCGCGAAGGAAGTCGTGACCGCGGTCCAGCGGTGGTGGCTTGACTTTGTCGCGCAGCTCGATGGCAATCCTCGAAAGCCAAGTCGAAGCCACGAGATCGCGTGGCTCTCGGCTGAGACAGCAGAGGTCGCCCGCGGGCCGGTAAAGGCCTTGATCGTACCGGCGTGGATAGGTAGCGTGTAGCCGGTTGACAACCTCGTTGTCCTCTTTTCACCGGTCGATCCGAACGTCCTGTACACCTCGTCGCAGCACGTGTGGAAGACGACGAATGGCGGGTTGAATTGGGACCGGATCAGCCCAGACTTGACGCGGCACGATCCGAAGACGCTCGGCGAATCGGGCGGGCCGATTACACACGACATGAGCAGCCCAGAGGTTTACGCGACCGTCTTCGCGCTTGGACCGGGAAAAACAGATGTCAACGCGGAGCTGAAACGACTCGGGCTGGAGCCTGTCGCCGAACCGACCACGCCGCCGCAATAAGCAGGAGGATCGTCTATGTGCCAAGACATTCGCAGTGACCGGCGCCGCCGCACGCTGGCCGGCGCGGCGGCCGTTGTCGCGCTGCTGGCCGGCCTTTCGGACCGGGCGCTGTTGCAGGAGAAGAAGGAAGGTGGCAGCCTGCCGCTCGAGTCGTCTCGCACGGTCGAGTTCACGACCGACGAGGGATCGTGGATCTCGCTCGATATCTCACCGGACGGCAAGACGATCGTGTTCGAGCTGCTCGGCGATCTGTACGCCGTGCAGATTGGCGGCGGAGAGGCCAGGCCGATCGCGACCGGGATGGCCTTCGACAGCCAGCCGCGCTATTCACCGGACGGCTCGAGAATCGTCTTCCTGTCGGATCGCAGCGGCGCCGACAACATCTGGGTCGCGAATGCCGATGGCACCGATCCGAGAGCCATCACGAAAGAAAAGACGATGGCCTTCCGATCGCCGGACTGGACCCCGGACGGGAAATACATCGTGGCCTCCAGACCGACGGGCACGCCGCCGACCATGCAGTTGTATCTCTACCACGTCGACGGCGGATCGGGCGTGAAGCTGACCGGCAACACGGAGGAGCAGCGCACCCTGTACGCACTCGGTCCGGCGTTCGGCAGAGACGGGCGCTATGTCTACTTCAGCGAACGCACCGAAAGCGGCAGCGTCTACAACCAGCTACGGTTTCGCTGGCAGCTGGGCGTCTACGACCGGTGGACGGGCGAGAACTTTCGCATGAGCGACGAGCTCGGCGCGGCCATGCGGCCGGTCCTCTCGCCCGACGGCCGCTGGCTGGTGTACGCCACGCGCTGGGACGCGCAGACCGGGCTCCGCGCGCGCGACCTGTGGTCGGGCGATGATGCCTGGCTGCTGTACCCCGTGCAGCGCGACGATCAGGAGTCCGCGAGCACGCGTGATCTGATGCCGGGCTCGTCCTTCACTCCTGACTCGAAAGCACTGGTCACGTCGTTCGACGGCAAAATCTGGCGTGTCGATGTGCCGTCGGGTGACGTCAGCCCGATTCCCTTCTCGGCCACGGTGCAGGCCGGGCTCGGGCCGAAGGTGCAGTTCGAGCACAAGGTCGATGAAGGGCCCGTGCGCGTCCAGCAGATCCGGTTTCCGCGCCTGTCGCCCGACGGCCGGAGGCTCGCCTTCACTGCGCTGAATCATGTGTACGTCATGGACTACCCGAACGGCACGCCGCGGCGCGTGAGCGCGATCACCGCCGGCGAGCATCAGCCCGTGTGGTCCCCTGACGCACGATGGATCGCGTACGTCACCTGGTCCGATGAAGATGGAGGACATGTGTACCGGGTCTCCGCCGAGGGGGGACCGCCGCAGAAGCTCACGGAGCTGTCCTCGTTCTATGCGGATCCGGTGTACTCGCCCGACGGCGAGCGCGTCGTGGTGGTGCGCGGCCCGCGCATGGAGCGGCAGGAAGACTTTTCACCGAACGGGCGCGGTGGCCAGGCGCGGGAGCTGATCTGGCTGCCGGCTGAAGGCGGTGCGACGAGATCGATCGGCCCGTATCGTGGCCCGGGCCGGCCCCATTTTGGCGCCACCAACGACCGCATCTTTGTGTGGGAGGTCCGAGCTCGAAGCGGCGGCGGTGGAGGCGGCGCGGGAGGGGGTCAGCAGGGCACACTGGTCTCGCTCCGGTGGGACGGGACCGATCGCCGCTCGCACGTGCACGTGACCGGCTATCGCAGCCCGCAGACGGAACAAGCCGCACCGGCCGCTGAGGTGAACATCGGCCCGGACGGTGTGCACGCGACTGCCGAAGCGGAGCGTCACGCGTATGTGATCACCATCCCGATGGTCGGCGGCGATCCGCCCACGATCGCGCTCGCCAATCCCGACAACGCCGCGGTGCCGGTGAAGAGGCTGACGACCGTGGGCGGCGAGTTCGTCGCCTGGGCGGAGAACGGCAAGGCTGTCACCTTCGCCCTTGGCCATGCCTTCTTCCGCTACGACCTGGAGACGGCGAAAAAAGCCGAAGAGGCCGCTCGCGCGAAGGAAACCGCCGAAGCGGCTGAGACCAAGAAGGACGCCGCCCAGAAGGAAGGCGCAGAGAAGAAAGAGCCGGAACGGAAGAAGCCCGTGTACACCGCGGTTGAAACGGAAGTGACGATCGAGGTGCCGCGCGCGAAGCCGACCGGCACGGTCGTGCTGCGTGGGGCGCGCATCCTCACCATGAGAGGCGCCACCGCCCAGGCGGCCGGCAGCGTCATCGAGAAGGGCGACATTGTCGTCACCGACAATCGGATTGCGGCGATCGGACCGGCTGGCTTGGTCAGGTTTCCTCAGGGCGCCAAGGTCATCGACGTGGCGGGCAAGACCATCATGCCCGGCCTTGTGGACGTTCACGCGCACATCTGGCCTGCGTGGCGGATCCACAAGAAGCAGATCTGGGAGTACCTCGCGAATCTGGCCTATGGCGTGACGACGACGCGCGACCCGCAGACGGCCACGACCGACATCCTCGCCTACCGCGATCTCGTGGAGACCGGCGAGATCATCGGGCCGCGCGTCTACGGCACCGGCCCGGGCGTGTTTGCCAGCGACAACCCGCAGAGCCTCGACGAGGCACGCGATGTCCTGCGCCGTTACAGCCGGTACTGGGGCACCAAAACGATCAAGCAATACATGGTCGGCAATCGCCAGCAGCGCCAATGGGTCATCATGGCCGCCAAAGAGCAGCAGCTGATGCCGACGCTCGAAGGCGGGCTCGATCTCAAGCTGAACCTCACGCAGATCATGGACGGCTATCCCGGGCTGGAGCACACCCTGCCCATCACGCCGCTCTACAAAGACGTCGTCAAGCTGGCGGCGGAGTCCGGCGTCACCTACACGCCGACGCTTCTGGTTCAGTACGGCGGGCCGTGGGCGGAGAACTATTTCTACGAGCACACGGACGTGCACGCCGATCGAAAGCTGCGGCGCTTCACGCCGCACGCGGACCTGGACGAGGCGGTGCTGCGCCGGCCGTGGTTTCACGAGCAGGAGTACTCATTCCCCCTGGCCGCCAGAGTGGCGGCCGACATCGTCAAAGCCGGCGGGCGCATCGGCCTCGGCGGGCATGGCCAGCGGCAGGGGATTCAGTGTCACTGGGAGCTGTGGGCGATTGCCAGCGGCGGGTTGTCGCCGTATGACGTGCTGCGCGTGGGGACGATCTTCGGCGCGGAGGCGATTGGGTTCGGGCAGGATCTCGGCTCGATCGATCAGGGCAAGCTGGCGGATCTGGTCGTGTTGGATCGCAACCCGCTCGAGAACATCCGCCACACCACGGCGATTCGATACGTGATGAAGAACGGCGTGCTGTACGAGGCGGATACGCTCGACGAGATCTGGCCGCAGCAGAAGAAGCTGCCGCGGCAGTACTGGTGGGACCTCGAGCCGGCCATGCGGAAGAGCGCGCCGCCGCGCCCGACCGTCACGACGCCGACGGCCAGCGCGCCAACCAACGGCAGATGACTCGATGGCCCGTGTAGCGCGACGTTCGGTCAGACCAACCTGAAGTGGGGTCCCACGCCTTACCGCGCGCTGATCTTCACAGGGGCGTCCACCAGCGCCTGATAGACGACATTCGGAAACCGTTCCCGAATATCGGTCCGGTTGGGCATCAGCTGGATCATCAGCACGATCACGAGCCGTGCCTCGGGATCGACGCTGTACACCGTCCCATACGCGCCGCCCCATCCGAACGACCCCTGCGAAGCCATGTCCTTCGCGCCGAACCGGTCGACCGTTTCGAAGCCGAAGCCGAAGCCAAGACCGGTCGTCGAGTGCAACGTGCCGACCTGGTTGGTGGTCATGAGCGCAGTGGCGGGCGGCGAGAGGACCCGGACGCCGTCCAGGATGCCGCCGTTGCGAATCATCTCGAGGAATCGCGCGTAGTCGCGCGCCGTCGACAGCAGACCGGCCCCGCCTGCGAAGCTGCGTCGCGGGCCCTCGACGTACGAGCCTTGTCCCTTCGAGTCGTCTGGCGCGCGGGCCGCCCGGCCGTCCATCCCGCTTGCGTACACCGCCGCCAGCCGGTTCCGCTGATCGGGTGGGAGAAAGAAATGTGTGTCCTTCATCCCAAGCGGCGCCGTGATGCGCGTCCGGATGAACTGGTCGAGCGCCACGCCCGACGCGCGCTCCACGATACAGCCCAGAACGTCGGTGTTGTAGCCGTACACCCAGGCTTCGCCCGGCTGCGCGACGAATGGCAGCGTCCCGAGACGTTCCATCGTGTCGCAGATGGGTTCATCCTTGTCGGCCGTATACCAGCCGCTGCCTGCCGCGGGTCCCAGACCTTTGGCCTCGTAGAGCAGGGCGACATCGCTGCTGGTCCCGTATGAGATGCCGGCCGTGTGGGTCAGCAAATCCCGGATCGTGATGGCGCGTCTCGCCGGCACGACGGTCGGGCCAGCTTCGCCGCGCACCGAGACGGTCGTCTTCGCAAACGAGGGGATGTAGCGGCTCGCGGGGTCATTGATACCCAACTTGCCTTCTTCGACGAGCATGAGGACGGCCACGCTCGTGATCGCCTTGGTCTGCGAGGCGATGCGGAAGATCGTGTCGGTCGTCATGCGGCGGCCGGCTTCCTTGTCGGCCCATCCAAACGCCCGTTCGTAGGCGGTCTGGCCGTCGCGCAGCAGCAGCGCCACGACGCCCGCGACCCGGTTCTGGTCGACGTACTGCTGCAACAGGTGATCGATCCGCGCCAGCCGCTCCGCCGAGACCACCAGATCCGGCGCCGATGCGCGCTGCGCGGCGGCGATCGCAACGGAGCAGACGACCAGAATCAGCGCGCCGACAGTTCTCTTCATGCGGCAGTCCTCCTCACAAGATGGGTGGATCCCAAGCAGCCACGTGGATACTTTGACCACAAGCCTGCACGTCAGGCGTTCCTCACGTCGAGCCAGGTCGACAAATCGCGCTCAATCAAGGCCTCGAGCGCGCGGATGTCCTTCTCGTAGATCTCAAGTACCTGGGCACGCTCTTCGGCCGTCGGGCGCAGCCGCGGTCGGGTAAGGTACCACTCACGGGCCCCTCGTGTGAATCGGGCCGGGACCATCGGACCGATCGCCCGCCGAACCGGGCGGACCAGGAGCCGATGGAGCAGCGGCCAGCGCGGGACGAGGGTCACGTTGTGCCGGCGCGTTGTATCCAGCGGCCAATCCGGATCGACGCCAAGAAACGCCAGTACGTCCCTGAGGACGGTGCCGGGTGTTCGCACGTAGTCGTCGTACACGTGGATGCGGACCTGACTTGGCGGGAAGCACTCGAGATAGCGCTGCACGTGCAATGCATATTTACCAGTCCACACCGGTCCGAACGGCGGCTGCCGCGTCGCTTCCGCCGAGCGGTGTTCGGCGACCCATGGCACGAATGTCTTCAAAGTCTCTCCAGCCCCACGAGCAGCCGCATACTGCGAGAACAGACGATCCACGGGGTCGCGGAGCATCATGATGATACGCGCGGTGGGGATACGCGATCGCACGGCATGCGGCGCGCCGCTCGAGGCGAGATAGTTGCCGCTGACCTCCCCCACGGCCGTCTCGTCGTGGACGTGTTTGAACAGCTTCAGGTACTGCTCCCATTCGACCACGATTCCGTGGCGCTTCTCGCGCATCGGGCCATCCAGATACACGCGAAGCGGTGCGCGGTCCGCTTCGAAGAGCGCGCGGGAACGCCGGGTGAAATCCACCACCTCGGGCGCAAAGAAACAGGGCTCCTTGATGGGGCTCATGTAGATGGACGGATGCTGGTCGAGATAGTGATAGAGGGAGGTCGTGCCGGCCTTGGGGGCGCCGACCACAAAGAAGTTGGGGACTACCAACCTACCAAATCACCTGCACGCGACCGGACTCCCGGATCTCGCCATCCCTGGTAATCAGCGGCAGTGAGAGCGTCAAGGCGGCCGCGCAAATCAGCCCATCGAACGGGTCGCGGTTGATGCGAACTTCGTCGGCGACGTAGATCTGATCTGGCGAGAGATCAAGTGGCTGATACGCGGGGTTGGCGAACAGATCGCTGAAGAACTCCCGAACCGTGCGCCGAAGATTAATCCTGAACCCCCTGGCCAGGAGGGCGCATTCCCAGACCACGGCAGCCGGGACGTAGATGATGGCTTCCTGACGGTCCGCCGCGGCGAAGTGTTGAGCGGCCCGCTGGCCAAGCACCCGGCTCGCTGCCGCGTGATAGACCAGCGGGTGGGTGTCGGTAACGGCGGACTCAGCCACGACGCGACTTTGGTTTCCGCGCCTTTTGGGGGGTGACCGTTGGGGATGGCCCCGTTTCCCGAACCAGCATCGGCCGGCTGAGAGACTCCTCGTAGAGCGCCCGGACGTACGAGTCGGCCTTCGACAGGTCAGGATCTGACGGGTTGATCTCAATCGTACCCGCCACCGACGGGATCTTTCCCGCCGGGAACCGAGCACTGCCCCTGGCCTCGGTAATCAGTCGATCGAGGGTTTCGCTGAGACTCCGGCGGCCCCACGCCCTGGTCCGACCCTCGAGCCACAGCAGGTTGTCCGTCTCGAGCGTGACCGAAACAGCCTTCTTCGCCATAAGCACACTATATCATATAAACATACGATATCTGCCCCACGGGCGGCTCTGTCGGGGTCAGGGTCCGGCCGGCGGCCGCCCC
This sequence comes from Acidobacteriota bacterium, assembly GCA_016210935.1. GTDB lineage: Bacteria > Acidobacteriota > Vicinamibacteria > Vicinamibacterales > JACQTH01 > JACQTH01. Next base: position 7,292 of record JACQTH010000331.1, read on the forward strand.
GTCCTGGACGCCACCTCCGATTTCCGACCGACGGTTACGGCCGCTCCTCCGAGGTTCCACCCAGCCGCTCGAACTCCGCCCGCACGGCGTCGAGCTCCTTCTTCAGCACCTCATGGCGCTCGACCGCGTCGCGTCCGATCTTTTGATCCGCCCCCGTCGTCATGCCGGCGAGGTAGGTAATGTGGGCCTGCAGGCCTGGCTTGCCATACCGCACCGGGTCGGTCAGAAGCTTCGCCGCAATCGCGTCAAGACGGGTCGTGCCGGCGCCGCTGCTCTTCGCCTTCGCTTGCGCGTCTCGGACGCGTGCGATCAGCTGATCCACGCTCGCCACGAGATCTCGCATCCGCATGTTGTGGTCGAACTGTTCCTTCAGATCCGCGACGGATACGCCCTCCGCGGCAACACGCGGATCGATGAGCACGTTGAACGACTGTGTGGCCGTCGTCGCGCCGGCGGTGAGACGTGCCTGGTAGGGGCCGGGAGGCACCGTGATGCCGGCCTGATTCCTGACATCCCACACGAGCCGATTCAGCCCCGCATTCTTGCTCGCGCGAGGAGCGAAGCCGCCGCGGCCGCGACCGCCGCCCGATCCGGGCATGTCGGGATCGCCCGGGTCCCCGCCACGCCCGCCTCGGCCTCCGCGACCGCCGCCGGTGGCCGGCGCGTCGCTGTCGTACTTGTGGACGCTGCTGCCGGTGCTGTCCAGGATCTCGATCGTCACGGGACCCGCCGGCGCGGCCGGGAGGAAGTACTCAATCTGGGGCCCCAGCACGTTTGCCGCGGTCCGTGTCCGATACCCGTCGCGCGGCTTGTAGAGATGCGGCGCCGACGTTGTTTGCGGCGTGATCTGGTGGAGCGAGCTGATGTTGTCGAGGATCCAGAACGCCCGGCCCTGCGTCGTGACAATCAGATCCTTGCGATGCACCTTGATGTCCGTAATCGGCACGTTCGGCAGGTTCAACTGGAACGACTGCCAGTGGGCGCCGTTGTCGAACGAGATGAACAGGCCGAACTCGGTGCCCGCATAGAGCAGCCCTTCGCGGTCTGGATCTTCGCGCACCACGCGCGTCGGCCAATCGGCCGGAATGCCGTTCCTGCCGTCGGTCAGGCGCGTCCAGGTTTTGCCGTAGTCGTCGGTGCGATAGAGGTACGGCTCATAATCGCCAAGCAGCCAGCGATACGTCGCGTAGTACGCCGATCCCTTCCGATGCGATGACGGATCGATGAATTGCACCCGGCCGCCGGGCGGCAGGTCTTTTGGCGTGATGTTCGTCCACGTCTTCCCGTTATCCCGCGTCACGTGGTACGGGCCGTCGTTGGCCCCGACCCAGATGACACCCTTCTCGAGAGGCGATTCCGCGATCGCGTACAAGGTGCTGTAGAACTCCTCGCCGGTGATGTCGCGCGTGATGGGCTCCCCGCTGATGCCCTGGCAGCAATCCGGCCTGGCGGTGAGATCCGGCGAGATCTTCTCCCACGTGACGCCCTTGTCGCGCGTCCGGTGCACGTGCTGGGATCCGTAGTACAGGACCTCTGGATCGTGCGGCGAGATGGCCATCGGCGACACGCGTTGGAACCGGAGAATCAGGTCTCTCGCCGGATTGCCGTAGAGCGACTGGGCGCCGACCCAATAGTTCTTTTCAGCGCCGGTCTTGAGATTCATCACGCCGTATTGCCCCTTGCACGATCCGTAGACGATATCCGGATTCAAAGGGTGGGGCATGATCGGTCCGGTTTCGCACCCGGGGCCCGAGCGCCAGTCATCACGCGAGGAGGGGTCCGCCTGACTGGAGATGATGATGGTCGAGTTGTCCTGCTGCGCGCCGTACAGCTTGTACGGAAACTGATGGTCGAACCAGACGCCGTAAATCTCAGACGTCGGCTGATTCATCTGTGTCGACCAGGTCCTGCCGCCGTCGAACGAGACGTTCGCGCCTCCGTCGTTCGACTGGATCATCGTGTTGCCGTCCTTCGGATTGATCCAGATGTCGTGGTTGTCGCCGTGCGGCGTCCGC
>JACQTH010000309.1 GCA_016210935.1 Acidobacteriota bacterium
GATGGGCAACTCGCTGCTCGACCGTTGCCACCTGTCACCTCCAAGCATACATCGTCGTCGTCCGTGCGCAAGGCAGCAAAGCACAGGACGTGCCGCCACTAGCGCTCGAAAATCCGACTCTTCCACAAACGGTTGGCAATTCTTGCGAGGCAGGAAGGTGTTCGCGCTGCTATCATTTGCCTCCTCAGAGGGACCCAGAAGAAGTGGAAACCATCGATGTCCTCATCGTCGGCGCCGGCGTGATCGGCCTGGCCGCGGCGGCGGAGATCGCCGCCGCCGATCGCACGGTATGCGTGCTCGAACGCCACCCGCAGCCCGGGATGGAGACGAGCACGCACAACAGCGGCGTCATCCATGCGGGGATCTACTACCCGGAAGATTCGCTCAAGGCGCGCCTGTGCGTCGAGGGCCGGCCGCTGCTGTACGAGTTCTGTCGCAAGCACGGTGTCGCGCACAAGAAGTGTGGGAAGGTGATCGTCGCATCCGCGGACGCTGAAGCGGCCGCCCTCGAGGCGCTGCGAGCACGCGGCCTGGCCAACGGCGCGGGAGATCTCCGCATCATCGATCGTGACGAAGTGCGCCGCCGCGAGCCGCATGTCGCGGCGGTAGCGGCAATCCATTCACCGGAAACGGGAATCGTCGAATCCGAAGCGCTGGTTCGAGCTCTTTCAGGGCGCTGCCTGGACGCCGACGTCATGATTCTCAAGGACACGCCGATCGCCGGCGCGGACGTCAGGAGCGGAGCGATCGAAATCACCACGCCTCGTGAACGGCTGCAGGCCCGTGTCGTGGTGAACGCGGCGGGCCTTCACGCAGACGACGTGTCGCGCCTCATGGGCGGCGAAGCCTTCCAGGTGTACCCGTGCCGCGGTGAATATGCCGAGCTTCGTGCTTCGAAACGCCACTTCGTCAATGCGCTGGTCTATCCGCTTCCGGGACACGCCGGCCATCTTGGCGTGCATCTGACGAAAACCACCTGGGGCAGCGTGTTGATCGGGCCGACCATCTGTTACCAGGAAGGAAAGGACGACTACGAAGAGGGGCGGTTGCCCGTGGAGGCGTTCGTGGAGCCGACGCGCCGGCTGCTGCCGGACGTCACGGTCGACGATCTGTGCCTCGGGGGCACCGGCATTCGGGCCAAGCTGCATCCGGCCGCCGAGTCGTTCGCCGATTTCATGATCAAGAGAGATTCAAAGGTGCCCATGCTGATTCACGCGGCAGGGATCGATTCGCCGGGCCTTACTGCGTGTCTTGCGATCGGCCAAAGAGTAGCCGAACTCGCAGCAGAGGTCTTGTGATGCCAGATCTTCCGCCCGCACGTTTTCCGTCCTTCGGCAAGCTCAGGACGCCCTGAGCGATAGTCGAAGGGCGGCGTGGGCTCGGGCGTCGTGACGCCTTCGTCTGAACCTCCGCCGGGAACGCTGGTTACGAACCCACGCACTTCTGCTCAGCCTTTCCTATTGTCTCCGCCCCCTTGAGCCGATAGATTAATTCGCTGAGGCTTGCCTGGCGCCGCGGAAGATCTTCCGCCTAAAGGCGGAAGCCACGAGCCAGGGAACCTTTTTCACCAACCACAACCCAAAGGTTTGAGTGTGCTGAAACACATCTTTCGCGCTTTCAGCCGTGCTTGCACGGCTCGAACGTGTAAAACATGGTCAAATTCCCCGTGCAAGCCCTGCTTAGGCGCGGCCGCCTGCGCGGCCGCGCAAACTAGTAACGAAGCTTCGCGAGCTTCACTGGTCCGTTTGAGGCGAAGCTTCGTTACTGTGGGCATCTGCTGGGTCGCGCTGCAGAGTTCGGCGTTCGCCCAGGCGGCCAATCCTGCTACCCGCTTCGGGATCGTCAACGACTTCGTCTCGACGAACCAGACCGCGCTCGATCGCGCGCGCGAGGCGGGCGTCGGCTGGGTCAGCTACGTCTTCTATTGGAACCAGATGAACCCGGTCGAAGACGTGTATGACTTCGTCTATGCCGATGCCGAGCTCGCGCGCATCGAGCAGGCGGGCCTGAATATTTCGGGGCGCATCATGTTCCCGCCCGCATGGGCGACAGGCGTGAGCTACCCGAACTATCTCGTCCCGTACTACTGCCTGATTTATCCGCAGCACCCGGACTGCAACGACAACTCGAAGCGGCCGCGCGCCGGCACGCTCGACAAGTTCCTGCGTGAGCTGGTGGGCCGCTACAAGAACCGCATCAGGTACTGGTCCGTGGGAACCGAGGTGCACAACCGCGTGTTCTGGCAGGGAACCGCGGAGCAGTTCGTCACCGAGGTGCTCGTCCCGGGCTACAACCTCATCAAGTCGATCGATTCCAATCTCGTCGTCACGGGCGTGGACGAGGACGTCGAAGACGCGATGGACTACCTGTTCCAGCTCGAACAGCGATACGGCCGGTTTGCGGACATCATCACCTGGCATGTCCTGAACCACTCGGGCGGCACCCTCAATCGTCTCGATACCAAGTTGAAACCGATCATCGATCGCTACGCGGCAGGCCGCCCCGTGTGGCTCACCGAGCTGGGCATGATGGGCGACGGCTCGGTCGAGGCGCACCAGGCCAACTGGCTGGGGGAAATGCTGCAAGGGGTCATCCAACGGCCGTGGATCGACAAGTACTACATCTACCGTCTGAAGCACGATCAGATCGTCGATTTCGGCATTCTTCGCGCAGACGACTCGCGCAAGCCGTCCTGGTTCACCGTGCGTGATGTCATCAACGCCACAGCCGCCACGGCTTCCGCCTTCTTCACCGTCAGCGGCGGCGGAGCGGTCGGATCGTCGATCGGCGCGCTGTTCTCGGGGTCGCACAGCGTCGCGTCAACCGGGCTGGGCAACACGGTTGTCCTGAACCTCGGACCGAACCCGGGCTGGACGTTCGGCGGCTGGACGGGTGACACGGATTGCCTGGACGGCGTGCTGTCAATGACCGATCGGCGAAGCTGCGGCGCGACGTTCTTGAGCGTCGCCGGCGGCGGCGCCGCGAACAAGCTCGATTTCAACGCCGACGGCGCGAGCGACATCTTCCAATACAACCCGAGCAACGGCGATTGGTCTCAGGTGTTCAGCAACCGAACGGGCGGCTTCGGCCGCGCGATTGGAACGTGGTCAGCCGGCTGGACGACCTACTCGGGCGACTTCAACGGTGATGGCTACGGGGACGTCTTCCTCTACTCCGAAACGACCGGCGTCTGGTTCAAGTGCTTCGGCAACGGTCAGGGAGGTTTCACGTATTTTTCGGGCGCGTGGTCGCCGGGGTGGCGGATCCACGTCCTGGATTCGAACGGTGACGGACTGTCCGACCTCTTCCTCTACAGCCC
>JACQTH010000310.1 GCA_016210935.1 Acidobacteriota bacterium
CATAGCCACGAAACCAGAGCGGCCCGTTCGAGTCGAGCAGCCACGATTCGTTGATCGGTATCAGTCCCCGGAGCGCGGGAATGATGCGCGCCTGCGTCTCGGTGAGCTCCTCCACGCCCTTCAGCGCGTTCGCCTCGAGCGAGACGACCTGCAGGATCTCCTGAAGGGTGAAGGACGGCCGCACCAGATCCGCCGCGGCAAGGGCTTTCACGCTCTCATCGAACGTGCGAATCTCGCTGCGCACGCGGTCGTTGAGGGCTTTTATTGATTGCGTGGCGGCCTCGGGGCTGATCCCGCCGTGAAGAAAAATGGTGTCGCCGATCTGCGCAACGGCATTACGGGATCGGAGCCACCGGCCGTACCGGCCACCTGGTCCCAGGGCGTCTCGATATTCGAGATACCCGCGGGGATGCGCGGCCATCCAGGTCGGGCGATCCTGGTCATATGGCGCCACGGAACTTCCAAGCGCCTTGGTCCGCGCCGCCGAGATTCTGGCGTACTCTTCGTACGCATCCGCCTGCCGCCGTTCCGACCGCGCGCCGGCGAAAGCCGCGAATGCAGCGGGGTTCACGTCGCGCATCTCGCCCAACAGGTTCATCCCTTCGTGGTTGCCGAAGAGCGCTTCTACACGGCCGCCCGCGGCTCTCGCCTGTCCCTCGAGCGTCATCAGGAGATCCATGACCGCCCGGACATGGGCGCCGCGATCGAGAATGTCGCCGGTTTGCACGAGCGTGGCCTTCCTGCCCGCCCAACGGCCTGCATCGTTGATCAAGCCTGCCGCTTTGAGGATGCCGCGAAACGCGTCGATGTCGCCGTGGACGTCGGCGATGGCCACGATCCTCGAGTCTCGAGACGCAGCTTGAGCATGGGTTGAGTCGTGGGACCAATACCAAGCTGAAGCCGGGTCCCACGACACGAACCCCAGTGCAAGGACCAGGAGGGCGCAGAACTTTCGCACGGGCATGCTACGGAATCAGAACCGCGGCTTCGCCTTTGGCTGCCACGAGCTTCGCAATCTCGGCCCGCATCAGCTCCCGGCGATCGAGCAGCCCGCGGATTTCACCGGCCGTGAGCCATTTCTGGACGGCTGCCGTGACCGCCTCGGGTGTCAGCGCGTCGATAGCCTTCCACAGATCCCGATCGAGGCGCTCGACCTTGCTGACGAGCCGCTTCCACGACTCGAACGCGCGCGAATGATCGATCAGGATGAGATTCCCGGCTGGATCGATCAGCAGGTTTCCCGCGTTGCGATCGGGATTGTGGATGAAGAGGTCGAACGTTTTCATCTTGCGGACCTGACGGTCCCAGTTCCCCGGGTTCGGGATGTTCCTGGTGTTCTCGCCCATCTTGAACATCCGGACCGGTGCGACCCACAGGGTTGCGGCGCCGGCTTCACCATCGATCGTGCGCTCGACCGTCGGTGGCACCATGTTCATTCCGAGGAGCTTGTCGAGCTCGTACGCGGCGATCTCGGACTTGTAGTTTTCCCAATGGCCGCTATAGCGGCCGGGGCGAATCGGCTTCCACGACGCGCTGGCGATGGGGCCGCCCGGCGCAAAATACGCGCGTTTCGGGTTCGTGACACCCATCCCGATCTCCTGGACGCGCTCGACCCTCGCTGTCCGGATGAACTCCTCGAGCACGGCTCGGTCGTCGACCCAGGTCTTCGCGGTTTCCGCTGTGGCGTTCGACGCAGTGACGACCGCCGGATTTTGCGCGAGCAGCGGCGCTCGCGTCGCGCTGATGATCAGCAGCGCGGTCGCACCTACCTGAATGAATGGACGAATGCGTCGGCGGGCCATCAGATCCTCCCAAGCAACAAGTGGATGGCTGGTCGTGGGAGGATCTTACCCCGGGAGTTCCGATTCGGGGTTCGGGATTCGAGCGGGAAGCACAGAAGACACAGAGATCACGGAGATCACGGAAACAAACCATCGAAATCCTCCGTGTTCTCCGTGGTCTTCGTGTCTAGTGAATCACTCCACCGACCTCGCCGGCTGCCGGACGTCGCTGGGCCGCGTCGTGCGGCGGGGTTCCGGTTTCGATCAGGGTCTTCATCCGCAGCAGGTCGTCGTCGAGCTTGCGCTTCGGATCCGTCCCGAAGATCCAGGCCAGCGCGTGGCCGACCGCGCCTCCCATCGGATTGTAGGACATCCGGATGTGCACACGCGTCGTCCCATCCTCGTTCTCGTCGAAGCGCACGATGCCCGAATGGCTGCTCTACGCCCCGCGCCGCTCCCTCGCAGGCGCGCTGTGCGCGCCTAACTCTCGTAGTGCCCGGCTTCAGCCGGGCCACGGGCGCAGCCGAGCCCGATACACCCGTGCGGATGACAAGCCAAGTGAGCAAATGCAGGGCCAGCTAGGCGGAAGGATGAGCCGAGATCTTCCGGCTGAAGGAACCTGTGGAAAACGCCTGGACGAAACGCGTTTTCTACAAGGTTCAGCCGGAAGCCCCGAAGATCCTTACACGTCGCCGTCAGTTCGCGGGAACAGATCGAACCAGCTCGGCGACGGCTATCTCATACCCGAGATTCGGCGCGAGCCAGCGCTCGACTTCCGCGACCGTCATGCCCTTCCGGGCCGCGTACGCCTCCACCTGATCGCGGCCGATTCGACCGACGAAAAAGTACTTCGCCTGCGGATGACTGAAATACAAGCCGCTGACGCTCGCAGCAGGCGTCATGGCGCACGTTTCGGTCAGGCCGATCCCCACGTCGGATGCGCGGAGCAGGTCGAACAGCTTGATCTTCTCGCTGTGATCCGGACACGCCGGATAGCCGAACGCCGGCCGGATCCCCCGATACCGCTCGGCGAGCAGGTCCTCTTTGGACAGATGTTCCGCCTGCCCGTATCCCCAATCGCGCCGCGCCTGCTCGTGCAGGTATTCCGCGGCGGCCTCGGCGAGACGGTCCGCCAGCGCCTTCACGATGATGGCCTGATAATCGTCATGATCCGCCTCGAACCTGTGGACCAGGGCGTCGACGCCAATCCCCGCCGTGACGGCGAACGCACCCAGGTAATCCGCCCCGATTCCAGAGGGAGCAATGTAGTCGGCCAGCGATCGGTTGGGTTTGTCGTCCGGCGCCCGTTCCTGCTGGCGCAGCATGTTGAACCGCACTGTAGGGGCGGTTCGCGACCCGCCCCTGCCGGTATCGGCGTCAGTCCCGAACAACACGATGTCGTCGCCGACGCTGACGGCCGGCCAGAACCCGTAGGCCGCGCGCGCGCGAATCGACTGCACGGCGACGATACGATCGAGAAGCGCGCGCGCGTGGTCGTACAGGTCGCGTGCCGCCTGGCCGTACTCAGGGTGATCGAGAATCTGCGGAAACCGTCCCTTCAGCTCCCAGGCCGCAAAGAAAAACGTCCAGTCGATGTACGGAACGAGCGCGTCGAGCGGAATGTCGTCGAGAATGCGCCGCCCGGTAAACGAGGGCTTCGGAACCTCGGAGTGCCGCCAGTCCAGCTGCAGTCGATTCCCGACCGCCTGCGCGTACGTCAGGAGCGGCCGCTGCAGCTTCAGGCTGTGCTGCACGCGGAGCCGCTCCTGTGCATCGCGATTCTGCCTGTCGAAGCCGCCGCGCAGACGCGAATTCAACAGCGTCGATACGACGTCGACCGCCCGCGACGCATCCAGGACGTGCACCGTGGAATGGCGGTATTCGGGCGCAATCTTCACCGCCGTGTGCTGGCGGCTGGTCGTGGCGCCGCCGATGAGCAGCGGCATGGTGAAGCCGCGGCGGTCCATCTCTTTGGCGACGAAGACCATCTCGTCCAGTGACGGGGTGATGAGACCACTGAGCCCGATCATGTCGGCGTGCGAGTCGAGCGCCGTCTGAAGAATCCTGTCGCACGGCACCATGACCCCGAGATCGATCACCTCGTAGTTGTTGCACCCGAGCACGACCCCGACAATGTTCTTCCCGATATCGTGGACGTCGCCCTTGACCGTCGCGAGCACGAGGCGGCCCTGCGGGCCGCCGCCGCGCTGCTGCTTCTCCGCTTCCATGAACGGCTCGAGGTAGGCCACCGCCTTCTTCATGGCGCGCGCGCTCTTGACGACCTGCGGCAGGAACATTTTCCCCGCGCCGAACAGATCGCCCACGATCTTCATGCCGTCCATCAACGGTCCCTCGATGATCTCGAGGGGCTGTGCGTACTTCCGGCGCGCTTCCTCGACGTCCCGTTCGATGTAATCGACGATGCCGTGGACGAGCGCGTGCGACAACCGCGCTTCGACGGGCGCCTCGCGCCAGGATTCGTCGAGCTCCCGTTTCCTGCCCGAGCCCTTCACGGTTTCCGCGAACGCGACGAGCCGCTCGGTCGCGTCCGGCCGGCGGTTGAAGATGACATCCTCGACGTGCGCCAGCAGATCCGGCGGAATGTCTTCAAAGACGACGAGCTGCCCCGCGTTGACGATCCCCATGTCCATGCCGGCCCTGATCGCCTGATACAGGAACGCGGAGTGCATCGCCTCGCGGACCACGTCGTTGCCGCGGAGCGAGAACGAGAGGTTGCTCACGCCTCCGCTGACCTTGACGCCCGGACATGACGCCTTGATCAGCCGCGTCGCCTCGATGAAGTTCACCGCGTACGCATTGTGTTCCTCGATGCCGGTCGCAATCGCCAGGACGTTGGGATCGACGATGATGTCGAGCGGATCGAATCCCGCCTTCTCCGTCAGCAGCTTGTAGGCGCGGCGGCAGATGTCCACCTTCCGCTCGATGGTGTCGGCCTGCCCGGTTTCGTCGAACGCCATCACGACCACCCCGGCCCCATACCGCTGAACGAGCCGCGCCTTCCTGAGGAAGTCTTCTTCTCCCTCCTTCAGGCTGATGGAATTGACCACGGATTTGCCCTGCACGCACTTCAGGCCGGCCTCGATGACGGACCATTTGGAGCTGTCAATCACGATCGGGAGACGGGCGATCTCGGGCTCTGTCGCGACCAGATTCAGGAAGGTGGTCATCGCCTGCTCGGAATCGAGCATCGCCTCGTCCATGTTCACGTCGAGCAGGTTGGCGCCGCCTCGAACCTGATCGAGCGCCACCTGCAGTGCGCCCACGTAGTCGCCGGCCTTGATCAGACGCGCGAAGCGCGCGGACCCGGTCACATTCGTCCGCTCGCCAATCATCTGGAAGTTGCTGTCGGGGCGGATCGTGAGGGTCTCCAGTCCGGCAAACTGCGTGTACC
>JACQTH010000311.1 GCA_016210935.1 Acidobacteriota bacterium
ATCCAGCTGAGAATCGCCTGGGACCCGACAACGCTCAGTTGGGGCTGCGCGCTGCCGTCCCTCGCAGGGGAGGTCACCGGCTCGATCCTGATCGGCCACCCACCCGCGCGCGCCGAATCGCCGCCCGCCCACACGGCCGCGGCGCCGCACGTCACGACGAGCGCGAACAGAGTCGTGGGACCGGGGTTTAGCCTCCTGGGACCAAGCTTTAGAGCCTGTGGATTTATCGGCTGCGGGCTACGGGCTTCAGGCTCCAGGAAGGCAGTTTCGGGAGCAATCTCGCCGAAGCCCGAAGCCTGTAGCCCGTAGCCAGAAAGATTTTTTCTCAGCCTCTTTGGCTTGGTATTCACCTATTTCCCCTTCTTTGGCGGACCGAAGCGGACGATCCGGGCCTCGGCCGTTCCCTTCGGCACCTCGATCACCACGCGTTCGCCAACTTTCAGATCCTTGATCTGCGCCGGTTCACCGCTTTTCTCGAACGTCGACTTCGCTGTGATGGTCAGCGTCCGTGTCTTCTTGTCCTGAAGCTCGACGGACATCGACGTCGAGTTGATTACCGTCACGACGCCGCGGACGTGCTCGTAGTTCCCGTGCGCCCACAACGGCGCAGCGGCCGCGACGATGAGGGTGAGGGCGATGGCGGATGACAGTGGTTTCATATCTGTTCCTTGTGCCGGTGCGGTGGCGGTCCCGGTGAAGGCTCCGTCGGTTTTCCTTCGAGGAATTCCCGATCCTGGCGCTCCTCTTCGAGCTCGGCGGGACTGCGAGGATTCATGGCCTCCATCTCTTCGAGGTGCTCGGGCGTCAGCTCGCTCAGCCGCCGGATGAAGTGCACGAGCTTCCAACTCTCGAGGTCGTCGCCCGCCGCCTCACCCCAGGCGGGCATTCCGGTCATTCTGACACCATTTCGGATAATCCAGTACACCTCACCGTCGGACAGCCGCTGTGTATCCGCCCTTCGCATGTCGGGCGCCTTGGGATACAGGTTCTGACCGATTTCCGTCTGGCCGCTGCCGTCATTCGCGTGGCAGATGGCGCAATGGTCCGCGAAATGCGCCCGCGCTTCGGCCCACACGTCCGAAGAGAATGCCACGGGATTTCGCGCGTCCCGCGCACCCGCCGGCGTGGCAAGCCGCCGAGCCGTCCGGGCGATGATCGTCTCGACGGCGGTGGGCGTCGCGCGCGCGCTGAAGCCGCCGGCATTCCTGATGTACAGCCAGCCCGCAACGAGCCCCGCGACGACCAGGATGGGAATCAGCACCGCGATTCGGCGCATGTTGTAGATTAAGCCATCTGCCACCGATTGGGATTCGATGGTATTGTAGAGGGCCCCGAACACGTCGCGTCCAACACGGGAGAGACTGATGACCCGAGCAGTGAGTCGATCCGTGCCGGCGTTTGCCCTGATAGCCGCGCTTGTCTACATGGCAGCGGGCGTTTCAGGCCAGTCCGGACAGCGGAGCGCGCAGCCGAGCACGCAAAACGGCGAATGGCCTCATTACACAGCCGATCTCAAGGGCACGAGATATTCACCCCTCGATCAAATCAACGCGTCTAATTTCAGTCAACTCGAAGTCGCCTGGCGGTTCAAGACCGACAACCTTGGCACGCGCCCCGAGTTCAAGCTCGAGGGCACGCCTCTGATGGTGAAGGGGATGCTCTACGCGACGGCCGGGACGCGGCGGTCCGTCGTGGCGTTGCGAGCCGATACCGGTGAACTGGTCTGGGTGCACGCGGAGTTCGAAGGGAAGCGCGCGATCCATTCGCCTCGCCAGCTGTCGGGGCGCGGATTGTCCTATTGGACCGACGGCAAGGAGGAGCGCATCCTCTATGTCACGACCGGCTACCGGATGATCGCTCTCGATGCCAGGACCGGCAATCGCGTTCCCAGCTTCGGCAAGGACGGCGTCGTCGATCTCAAAGTTGGGGTCGTCCAGGGGAAGGGCGAGCCGATCGATCTTGAAACCGGTGACATCGGCCTTCATTCGGCCCCGAGCATCGTCAAAGACGTCGTCATAGTCGGCTCGGCGATGAAGGAAGGCTTTACGGTTGTCACTCACAACAACACCAAAGGGCTCGTACGGGCGTTCGATGTCCGCACCGGCAAGCTGCTGTGGACGTTCCACACGATCCCGAGGCCCGGCGAGTTCGGCAGCGAGACCTGGGAGAACGGCTCATGGGCCACGAACGGAAACACGGGTGTCTGGACGCAGATCACGGTCGACGAGGAACTGGGGCTGGTCTACCTGCCGGTGGAATCGCCGACGTCCGACTTTTATGGCGGGCACCGTCCGGGAAACAACCTCTTCGGGGAAAGTCTGGTCTGTGTCGATTTGAAAACCGGTCTGCGTAAGTGGCACTTCCAGATCGTGCATCACCCGATCTGGGACTACGACCTCTCGTCCGCGCCGATCCTCGCCGATATCAACGTCGATGGAAAAGCGATCAAGGCGGTCGCCCTTCCTTCGAAGGAGTCGTTCCTGTACGTCTTCGATCGCGTAACGGGCCAGCCGGTCTGGCCGATCGAGGAACGGCCGGTGCCGAAGGGCGACGTGCCCGGCGAGTGGTATTCGCCGACGCAGCCGTTCCCGACAAAGCCGCCGGCGTACGCCCGACAGCAGATCACGACCAACGATCTGATCGACTTCACGCCGGAGATGCGCGCTCAAGCTACTCGGAACATCGAGGTCTACAAGAACGGCCCGATGTTCAATCCGCCTGTGCTGAGCAAGATCGGCGGGCCGCTGGCGGCGCTGACGATTGGCACGACCGGTGGCGGCACAAACTGGCCGGGCGCGGCGTACGACCCCGAGACCCACACCGTGTACGCGCAGGCGCACAACTCGCAAGTGGTGCCGATCGGGCTCGTGGAGCCGCCTCCGGGCTTTACGGACCTCAAGTATGTATGGGGCCGCGCCGACCAGCCCTTTCGCGTCGCCGAAGGGCCCGGCTACGGCAGCGCGGCCGATTACCCTCAGCCGCCGAAACCTGCGGCGCCGCCGACGCCGCCGCCCGCCGCCGCAGGCGGCGGGGCGCCCGCTGGAGCGCTCACGGTTCAGGGATTGCCG
>JACQTH010000023.1 GCA_016210935.1 Acidobacteriota bacterium
CGGCCAGAATGTGTACGAAACTGTCACATTCTGGTTGCCCAAGCACGGCTAGCCCCCGCGTAGCGGGGCTATTGAATAAAGCTTCGTGATGTCTAGCGAAGCGGCGCTGGTCGGTTTGAGGCGACGCTTCGCTAGCACTTCAGGGCGGTATAGTGGTGAGATGTCTCCTCACCAGAAACCGCAGCCTCCGGTCGCCAACCCCTTGCGACGAAACGTCGCGATCATCGCGCACGTCGATCACGGCAAGACGACGCTCGTCGATGCCTTGCTGCATCAATCCGGCACGTTTCGCGCCCACGAACGCGTCGCCGAGCGCGCCATGGACAGCATCGATTTGGAGCGCGAGCGCGGCATCACGATCCTGGCGAAGAACACCGCCGTTCATTACCGCGACCTGCTGATCAACATTGTCGACACGCCCGGACACGCCGATTTCGGTGGCGAGGTCGAGCGGACCCTATCGATGGTGGATGGCGTGATTCTGCTCGTCGATGCGTCCGAGGGGCCGCTGCCGCAGACCCGTTTCGTCCTCCGCAAGGCGCTGGAGCGCCGGCTGCCGCCCATCGTCGTGATCAACAAGATCGATCGCATCGATGCCCGCCCAAAAGAAGTGCTGAACGAGATCTACGACCTGTTCATCGATCTCGACGCCACCGAGGATCAGATTGGGTTTCCCCTGCTCTACACGAATGCGCGGACCGGAACGGCGACAGATGATCCCGAGATGCCAGGTGCCAATCTTCGACCGCTCTTCGACGCCATCGTCGATCACATTCCGCCGCCGCACGGCGACCCGGATGCGCCGCTCCAGATGCTCGTCGCGAGCCTGGATTCGAGCGATTATCTCGGGCGTATTGCCATCGGCCGCATCTTCAACGGGCGGGTCCGCATGGGCGATCAGGTGAGCATCTGCAAGGTGGACGAAACGGTGCAGGAGACGAAGGTGACGAAGCTGCTGGCGTTCGAGGGCCTGCGCCGCGTCGACATCGAGGAAGCCGCCGCGGGCGACATCATCTGTCTTGCGGGCATCGAGTCCATCACGATCGGCGAGACCATCACCGATCCTGAGCACCAGGTCCCGATCCCGGCCATGGCCATCGATGAGCCGACCGTCTCGATGATCTTCGGTGTGAACACTTCACCGATGGCGGGTCGCGAAGGCCAATACGTGACCTCTCGCAATCTGCGCGATCGCCTGCAACGGGAGCTGCTCGGAAACGTCTCGATTCGGCTCGAGGACACGGAGTCGCCGGAGCAGATCAACGTCATCGGTCGCGGCGAGCTGCAGCTCTCGATTCTGATCGAGATGATGAGACGTGAAGGGTACGAGCTGCAGGTATCCCGGCCGGACATCGTCACGAAAGAAAAGAACGGTCACCTCGTTGAGCCGGTCGAGGAACTGGTGATCGACGTGCCTGAGGAATTTCAAGGCATCGTCATTGCGCTCGTCGGCGGACGCCGCGGCACCATGACGCGGATGGTGAATCACGGAAGCGGTCGCGTCCGACTGGAGTTCCGGATGCCCGCCCGCGGCTTGATCGGCTTTCGATCCCAATTCCTGACGGACACGCGCGGCACCGGGATCATGCATCACCTCTTCTCCGGCTGGGAGCCCTGGCACGGCGTGATCGCGGCGCGGTCGGCCGGGGCGCTGGTGGCGGACCGGGCCGGCCTCGCGACCTCGTACGCGATCTACAACCTGCAGGAACGCGGCGAGATCTTTCTCGAACCGGGAACGCCGGTGTACGAAGGGATGATCGTCGGCGAGAACGCGCGCCCGAACGATCTCGACGTGAACGTCACCAAGGAAAAGAAGCAGACGAACATTCGGGCCTCAACGGCCGATGAAGCGATCCGGCTGATCCCGCCGCGCAAGCTGGGCCTGGAGCAGGCGATCGAATTCATCAACGACGACGAGCTCGTCGAAGTGACGCCAGCCAACTTTCGGTTGCGCAAGAAGGTGCTCGCCTCGAATCTGCGGCCGAAGAAGGCGGAGATCCCGATGGCTCGAACGCCGACGCTGACCCGCCTGTGATACCTTGCTGGGCCGGCCATGCCCGTCGCCTCGCCAACCACGCTCGTCGAGCTCCTGGAGTCGGCGGTGCCTCAGCAGCCTGCGCTCATCATTCCCCAAAGCGGCGCGCGACTCGGCTACCGCCAGCTTGCTGAAGAAGTCGAGCGGGTGGCGTCGCAGCTCGCGGGCGCCGGCGTCCAGCCCGGTATCCGCGTCGCGATGGCGCTTTCCAATGGGCCCGCCGCCATCGTCTGCCTCCTCGCGGCGGCGGCGGTAGGGACGGCCGCTCCGCTCAATCCGGCCTATCGGCACGATGAATTCCTCTTCTACCTCGAGGACACCGGCGCGAGCCTGCTGCTCGTCCCACCCACCGGCGCTGACGAAGCTGTTCGCGCGGCTGCCGAACGAAACATTCGCACGGTAACTGTCGCCGCTGACGAGCACGGACAAGTGACGCTGGCGGGGCTGCCCGCGTCAGCCTCCCCGGCATCGCCGAATGCCAACTCGATCGCGCTGGTGCTCCACACGAGCGGCAGCACCGGCCGGCCGAAGCGGGTGCCGCTTTCACACGGCCGGCTCGCGATCTCCGCGCGCAACATCGCCCTCACCTACTCGCTGACACCGGACGACGCGACCCTGTGCGTCATGCCGCTGTTTCATGTGCATGGGATCGTCGCCTCGACGCTGGCGACGCTGCTCACCGGAGGCGCCGTCGTGCTTCCCGAACGCTTCCACCCGCTGGCGTTCTGGAGGACGGCCGGCGAGCACCGCGTGAGCTGGTACTCCGCCGTCCCGACGATGCATCGGATGCTGCTGGCGCGGGCCGGAGGCGGCCGCCCGCCCGCCGCTGGAGGGCTGCGGTTCATCCGGTCGGCCAGCGCCCACCTGACGCCGCAGACCATGCACCGGATGGAAGAAGTCTTCGGCGTGCCGGTGCTGGAAGCGTACGGGATGACGGAGGCGGCGCATCAGATTGCGTCGAATCCGCCGCCGCCCGGCGAGCGAAAGCCGGGCTCGGTCGGACCTGGCACCGGCGTCCGCATCGCGATTCGCGCCCCGGACGGTCGTCTGATCGGGCCGGGTCATGCGGGCGAGGTTGTCATTCAGGGGCCGAGCGTGATCAGCGGGTACGAAGGGGACGCGTCCGCTGATGCGAGCGCGTTCGCGGAGGGGTGGTTTCGCACCGGCGATCAAGGAAAGCTCGACGCCGATGGCTATCTCCATCTGATCGGTCGCATCAAGGATCTGATCAATCGCGGTGGCGAGAAGATCTCGCCCGTCGAGATCGGCGCGCTGCTCCGTGCGCATCCGGCGATTGAGGACGCCATCGCCTTTGGCGTTCCACACCCGACGTGGGGCGAGGAAGTCGCGGCGGCCGTCGTGTTGCGAAATCCAGTTGCCGAAGCCGAATTGGATGCCTATTGCCGCGAGCATCTGGCCGACTTCAAATGTCCGAAGAAGTTCCATGTCGTCAGCACCATCCCGCGGACCGCTACCGGGAAAATCAAGCGGCGCGCCGTCATGGAGGCGGTCCTGGGTAACGAAGCTTCGCCTCACAACAACCACCAAAACTCACCGAAGCTTCGTTACTAGTAACGAAGGTTCGCCGTACACCGCGGGCCCGTCACTCGGCGGTTTGAGGCGAAGCTTCGTTACGCATCACATCGGCGCGAGCGTGTGCCTCGCGGCACTCCTCGCCTGTGTTTCGGTGGCGGCGCAGCAGACCCTCGATCGCACGAAGGTGCCCCCCCCAGGCAAACCTCCGGTGCTGCGTGTGCCGGCGTGGACCAAGGCGAAGCTGGCGAACGGCA
>JACQTH010000051.1 GCA_016210935.1 Acidobacteriota bacterium
AGCGCGGTCCGCGCGCGAAGGCGGCAGCCGGGCCTCCTGCCGGCCGCCAGACTCGGTGGTGATCGGCTTGGCCGGCTTGGCGATCTCGGCGTCGCGCGGGACCTGGACGTCGAATTGGAACGCCGTGTCTTTCTTGACGAACTTGACCGTCGTGAACGGCAGGTGCTGGGCGTCGTAGGGCTGGCGGGTGATCGACGTTAGCAGCGCCGCCATTTTGGCGTGATCGAAGAGCGGCGCCTTCACCTTCTTCATCGCGTCGACGAGATAGAACTTCCGCCCGTCGCGGGTCTGGTAGCTGTACCAGAACCGATCAGGGTTTTCGAGCCAGCGGGGCGTGACGGTCGTATCGAAGATCAGCCGGCTCACCTTCTGCGCCGTCCAGTCCGCCGCCAGTTCGTAATTCGGACGCACGCCGTTGGTCTGTGCGTGCGGATTGGCGACAGGCAGGACCGCGAACAGCAGCGCGAGAACCCAGACGAGGCGAGACCCACGAGCGAGATCGGTGACGTGCATTCCTGTCCTCCTGAGTGGGAGCCCAGATTATAAGCGGCATTTGGTGATTTCGTGATTTGGTGATCTGGTGATCTCCGAGGCTTTCGCTCACCAGATCACCAAATGCCTCTCAGTGTTACACTCACTTCCGCCTGAAGGCGGAAGCCACGAAGAAGAAGGGATGCCGACACTTGCAGGCCGAAGCCTGAAGCCCGAACTCTGGTGGAGATTCCATGCTCAAACGACTGACTCCGATCGTCATGCTCCTCGTGCTCGTGGCGCCGCTCGGCGCGCAGCTCGATCCCGACATCAACGCCAGGATCCGGACGGAAGGCATGGAGCATTCGCAGATCATGCGGACGCTTCATTTCTTGACCGATGTCCACGGCCCCCGGCTCACCGGCTCGCCGAGCCTGAAGGCGGCCGGCGAGTGGGCGATCAAGCAGATGGCGTACTGGGGCTTCGAGAACGGTCATCTCGAGCCGTGGGACTTCGGCCGCCCCGGCTGGGTCAACGAGCATCTGTCGGCGCACGTCGTCTCGCCCGTGAAGGATTCGCTCGTGGCCGAGGCGCTGGCGTGGACGCCGGGCACCGACGGCACCGTGACCGCGCAGGCCTTTCAGTTGATCGTTCCGGATCGACCGACGGCCGACGATCTGACCGCGTTTCTCGACACCGTGAAAGGGCAGATCAAAGGAAAGGTCGTTCTGGTCGGCAAGGCGGCGGTCGTGCCGGTGAATCTCAACCCGCCGGCGAAGCGGCGCGATGAGACACAGCTGCGCCAGCAGTACGACCCGAACAACCCGAATCCCGGCGGGGGGCGCGGCGGGCGCGGCAATCAGCCGCCGGCGCCGCCGGGGGTATTGACCTCCCAGCAGATCAGCGCGCGGATCGACGAGTTCCTGGTGGCGAACGGCGCGAAGCTGCGGGTCAACGACGCGGGCCGGGAACACGGGCAGATCATCGCGTTCAGCAACCGGACCTACGACGTGACGAAGGCGGTGCCGGCCGTCGTGCTGCGAAATGAGGACTTCGGGCGCATCGCCCGTATCCTGGCAGACGGCAGGTCCGTGGAGCTCGAGTTCACCATCGTCAACCAGGTGTATCCCGACGGCCGCACGGCGTACAACGTCATCTCGGAGATTCCCGGCAGCGACAAGAAGGATGAAGTCGTGATGCTCGGCGGCCACCTGGACTCGTGGCATTCGGCAACGGGAGCGACGGACAACGCCGTCGGCTGCGCGGTCATGATGGAAGCGGCCCGCATCCTGAAGGCGATTGGGGTCAGGCCCCGGCGCACGATCCGCGTCGCATTGTGGAGCGGAGAAGAGCAGGGGCTGCTCGGATCTCAGGCGTACGTGAAGGAGCACTTCGGATCGTTCGAGAACCCGAAGCCCGAGTTCGCGAAGTTCGCGGGGTATCTCAACATCGATTCGGGAACCGGCCGCGCGCGGGGCGCGAGCGTGTTCGGCCCGCCCGAAGCGGGCGCGATTCTGCGCCAGGCCCTGGCGCCCTTGGCGGATCTCGGCGTTGTCGGGGCGACGACGACGCGCAGCCGGAACGTCGGGGGGACCGATTCCACGTCCTTCAACAACGCGGGGCTTCCCGGCATCGGATTCGGCCAGGATCCGATCGAATACGGCACCCACACGCATCACACGAACCTCGACACCTACGAGCGGATCATCGAAAGCGATGTGAAGAGCTCCGCCGTGGCGATCGCGGCGGTGCTGTATCAGCTGGCGATGCGCGAGGAGATACTGCCGCGCTTCACGGCGGCGGAGATGCCGGCGCCGCCGCCGGCGAGAGCGACGACATCACAGTAGACGGCACCGCTTCGTGGCTTCCGCCTTTAGGCGGAAGATCGCCGCCGGTGTTCCTTCCGGCCAAAGCCGGAAGCCACGAAGAGAAGACGCTCACGCGGGCAGGTAGTGCAGCAACTTCAGGATGTCGGAGAACACGCCCATCGCGGTGACATCCGCGCCGGCCCCGGGACCTTGCACGACCAGCGGCGTGCGTGCGTAGCGTTCGGTCGTGAAGGCGATGACGTTGTCGGTGCCCCTGGTCGTCGCCAGCGGATGGTCGGGGGGGAATTCCTTCATGCCGGCACGGGCGCGGCTGCGCTCGAGCGTGCCGACGTATCTCACCACGGCGCCGCGCGAACGCGCGCGCGACACGCGCTCGGCCATCTTCTCGTCCTCCGCGGCAAAACGATCGAAGAAGGCGGGTGAAAACGCCCCGCGCGCCAGCCGGACCGGCACCAGGCTCTCCGTGTGCACGTCGCCGATTTCCATCTTCGATCCGCTCTGCCGCGCCAGGATCAGGAGCTTGCGCGCGACATCCCGGCCCGACAGATCCTCCCGCGGATCCGGTTCCGTCAGTCCCATCGCGTGCGCCTCTTTCACGAGCGCGCTGAAGGGGCGGCTTCCGTCGAACGTGTTGAACAGATAACTGAGCGTTCCGGAAAAGATTCCCTCGACTTTCGTGATGACGTCTCCGCTGGCGACCAGGTCGCGCAGCGTCGACATGATCGGCAGACCAGCCCCCACGTTCGCCTCGTAGAGGAAATGCTTCCGGCGATCGTGCAGCAGCTGCATCAGCGCCGAGTACCGCTTCCACGGCAGCACATTCGCCCGCTTGTTGGGCGTGATGATGTGCATATCGGCGTTCACGAACGCCGGATAGGCGTCGACGATCTTCGCCTCCGCGGTGCAATCCACGAGGGCGAGATTCGTGATGCCGAGCGAGGCAACCTGCGCCGCGAGCTTGTGGGGATCCATCGGCCGGCGCGATGCCGTCAGCGCCTCGCGCCAGCGCCCCAGATTCACGCCGCTGGGATTGACGACGAACCGCTTGCTGTTCGCCAACCCGACCACTTTGACGTCGAACCCGTGCGACACCAGATACCGGTGCTGCTGATGAAGCTGGCGCAGCAGGGCGCCGCCGATATTGCCGACGCCGATGACCACGAGGGCGAGCCGTTTGTGGATGGCGAAGAACGCCTCGTGCACGACGTTCAGCGCGCGGTTCTGCTGTGCCGCATCGATGACGCACGAGATGTTGCGCTCGGAGGCCCCTTGCGCGATCGCGCTGATATTGATGTTGTGGCGCCCGAGCGACGCGAACACCTTCCCGGCCACGCCCGGCCGGCCCCGCATCCCGTCGCCGACCACGGCCACGATGGCCTGATCCGGCCGCTCGTCGAGGACGGTCAGGCCGTGCTGCAGCTCGAAGCGGAACTCGTCCCGGACCGCCTCCCGCGCAGCCGCGGCATCACGCTGTGTGACGGCAAAGCAGATCGTATGTTCGGAGGACGCCTGCGAAATCAGGATGACGTTCACCCGGCGCGCGGCCAGCGCACGGAAGAGCCGTTCCGCGATGCCCGGCACCCCGACCATCGCCAGGCCGCGAAGGGTCAGGAGCGTGAGATCGCCGACCGAGCTGATGCCCTTGGCCACGCCTTCGCCGGCTCTCAGGCCCAGGGAACGGGCCTCTTTGCCTCTGCGCGAGATGAGCGTGCCGGGGGCGTCCGGTCTGAACGTGTTCTTGATCAGAATCGGAATCCGGCGTGCGACCGCCGGCGCAATCGCCGCCGAGTGCAGCACCTGGGCGCCGAAGTACGACAGTTCCATCGCCTCTTCGTACGAGATCTGCGGGAGCACGAACGCCGATGGGACCGCCTTCGGATCGGCGCTCAGGACTCCGTCGACGTCGGTCCAGATTTCGACGACAGATGCGCCGACCGCCGCCCCGACGATCGCGGCCGAGTAATCCGATCCGTTTCGACCTATGGTCGTCGTGCGCCCATCGATCGTCGAGCCAATGAAGCCGGTGACGATCGGGATAGGAGAGCGTCCCCTTCTTCGCAGGCTCTTCAGAAGGTGCTGGCGCGTAGCCCTGTTGGTCT
Organism: Acidobacteriota bacterium; assembly: GCA_016210935.1. Classification (GTDB taxonomy): domain Bacteria; phylum Acidobacteriota; class Vicinamibacteria; order Vicinamibacterales; family JACQTH01; genus JACQTH01. Next base: position 4,400 of record JACQTH010000051.1, read on the forward strand.
TGCTGAAGATTACGTTGGCGTGGGTGAACTGATCGTCGGTGAAGATGAACCGTCGCGCGTCGGCCACTCGCGCGGGGTGAAATCGATTGAGATAGGCGGCGATGATCGGCGCCGACAGGCGTTCACCGAAGCTCGCGATCAGATCGAGCGCCGCCGGCGGGCAGTGTCCGAGCAGACTGATGCCGTGCAGCGCATCGTGAAGCTCGCCGAGAAGGCGATCGACATCGTCCGAGATCTTCCGCCTGACCGCCTCCGCCAAGAGTACGGCGCGTCTCGCCGAAGCGGCTTCGCCGCGAAGGCGGAAGGCGGAAGCCACGTACGGCTTTCCGGGTTTCGTGATTGCCAGCCTGTTTCTTGTGGCTTCCGGCTTTAGCCGGAAGACCCCCCCGAGCAGCGCCTTGA
>JACQTH010000322.1 GCA_016210935.1 Acidobacteriota bacterium
CGCGTGTACCCAGAGCTTAGGCGGATAAGGAATGCCGGGCAGTCTAATCCCGCTATCTTCTACTGTCAACGCGGGTTTGCTGGACTCTTGAAGTGTCTAGGGTGCCTAATTAAAGTGCCAGGGTGCCTAAAGTGCCTAGGGTGCCTGGAGTGCCTAGGGTGCCTGAGGTGCCTGGAGTACCTGAGGTGCCTGGAGTGCGTAGAGTGCTCGACATGTCTCAAGCCATCTGGGCGCGCGAAAATACATCAGCACCCCGGGCACCGTAGCGAAGCTTCGCCTCAAACCGCCGAGTCACGGCACCGGCGGAACGCGCGAATCTTCGCTACTAGGCACTTCAGGCACCCTGGGCACCTACCTTTATTCTTCTTCGCCGTCCGGCGGGGCGAACGGGTCTTTCGCGCGGGTCGCGAAATCTTCGAACTCGATCGGCTCGTCCTTCGCTTCCAGGTCGTCGACATCGAAGACGCGGCCGGTGTGGCGTTCGCGAATCGGGCCTTTCGGACCGCCGCTCTCGGCTTTCGCCTGCCGGCGGGCGGGAGCCTTCCCGCGCCCGACCTCGCCGCGTCCGAAGCCGCGGTCGCGCGGCGGCAGCGGAGCGCCCGGCGGTTCACCGAACCTTGGCGGACCGTGACGCTCCACGGGCGGGCGCGGCGCGAAGCCACCGGGCGGGCGATCCTCACGCGCCCGTGCCTCGCTCACGGCGAGGGGACGGCCCTGGAATGTCTGGCCGTTGAACCTCCGGATGGCCTCTTCTGCGAGACCGCGATCCGCAAAATCGACGAAGGCGAATCCGCGCGGCCGGCCCGTCTCACGGTTCACGGGCATCAGGATGCTGACCGGTGGGGCCAGGGCGGAGAAGTGATTCCGCAGATCGGCTTCGGTTGCCCCGAAAGGAAGGTTACCGACGAACAGGCGAACTGGCACCAGTGTGCTCGCTTGGGCAACCCCCGTCAGCGCTCCTCAGACGCAAGTTTCGGGGGAGCCTCATCTTAGCAGAACCGGCTTCGGCAAGGCTACGGCGGGGGTTCCGAAGTTCCGGGTCCCGAACTGTCGGCTCGACGAACTGAGAACCCCGGAACCCTGGAACCGCGGAACCTCGGAAACCGGAACCGCGCTTCAGCCCCGGGGGGCACCGGCCGATAAGGATCTCGGGCCAAATCGGGTAAGGTAGAGCTGTGCTCTGCGGCTAGCAGGTCCGGCCTTTCGCCCCCTGCACGTCTTTTCAGGCATGACCTCGATTCTCGGCATTTCGGCGTTCTACCACGATTCGGCCGCCGCCCTTGTCGTCGACGGCGAGATTGTCGCCGCGGCGCAGGAAGAGCGATTCACGCGAAAGAAGCACGACTACAACTTTCCCGTAAATGCCATCCACTACTGCCTGCGCGAGGCCGGGCTGCAGCCCGCCGATCTCAGCTACGTCGGCTTCTACGACAAGCCGTTGCTGAAGTTCGAGCGACTCCTCGAAACCTATCTGTCGTTTGCGCCGCGCGGCTTCCAATCGTTTCTGCAGGCGATGCCGCTGTGGCTGAACCAGAAGCTCTATCTGCCTCGCGAGATGAGCCGCGGTCTGCAGAAACAGTACACGAAGCGGTACGTCTTCACCGACCACCACGAGTCGCACGCGGCGAGCGCGTTCTTTCCGAGCCCATTCGAGGAGGCGGCGATCCTCACGCTCGACGGCGTGGGTGAGTGGGCCACGGCCAGCTTCGGATCTGGCCGGGGCAACCGCATCACGCTGACGCACGAGCTGCGGTTTCCGCACTCGCTCGGCCTCTTGTACTCCGCGTTCACGTATTTCACCGGCTTCAAGGTCAACTCCGGCGAATACAAGTTGATGGGGCTCGCCCCGTACGGCGAGCCGATCTACGCCGGCCTGATCCGGCAGCGGCTGATCGATCTGAAAGACGACGGCTCGTTCCGGATGGACATGTCGTATTTCAACTATTGCCAGGGCCTGACGATGACGTCGAAGAAGTTCGACGATCTGTTCGGGGGCCCGCCGCGCAAGCCGGAAGCGCCCATCACCCAGCGCGAGATGGACATCGCGGCGTCGATCCAGCTCGTCACCGAGGAAATCATGCTGCGCGCCGCGCGACACGTCCACGCGCGGACGGGCATGAAGAACCTGTGTCTCGCGGGAGGCGTCGCGCTCAACTGCGTGGGGAACGGCCGCATTCTGCGCGAAGGCCCGTACGATGAGGTCTGGATTCAACCCGCTGCGGGCGATGCGGGCGGCGCGCTGGGCGTCGCGCTGTTCATCTGGCACCAATTGCTGGGCCACGCGCGCCAGCCGCAGCCGCGCGACTGCCAGCGGGGCTCGTTGCTCGGCCCGCGCTTCTCCGACGACGAGATCCAAACGTTTCTGGAGCGCGTGGGGGCCGCCTATCCCTGTTGTCAGACGGACGAGGCGCTCTGCGAGCGCGTCGCCGCGCTGATGGCGAACGA
>JACQTH010000323.1 GCA_016210935.1 Acidobacteriota bacterium
GCCCGGGAGCCTCCTCAGCCAGGCCCTTCTCGACGCACCGTCGAATCATTTCGGCCAGCGATACGCCGCGCTCGCGGGCCTGCGCCCGCAAGCGCCGGGCCTGCTGTTCGGTGAGCTGGATCTGGGTTCGGACCATCCCCAAAATGTAAGCACATCATGATGTAATGTCAATGCCCCGGCTGCAGGGCGCCAGACCGTCGCTCGCGCTCGTGGTAGGGGGAACTCCAGACTTCGCGTTCCGACATCCGGCGCATGATGTTCTCCAGCAGCCCGGCAGTACGCATCGAACCTACCTGACTCGGTGGTTGTGCGCGCGGTCGGGCGAGCGCATCGTGAGGAGTCGTCGGGAGAGTCGCGGTGAGCCTGATGGTTGTCGTTGTGGTGCTGACCTGGGTCGGGATCGGTGTCAGTTTTTGGTTTTGCGGTCAGCTGGTGCAGCAGCACGGACGAATCCTCGTGCGGCTGGAGGCACTGGAGGCGCAGGCGCGGGGCGCCGGATTGGCGTCGGGCCAAGATAGCGGTCGATCAGATCCCGCACCACCGCCGCCTGGGAGCGGCCGGTCGCGTCGGCCTGATCTTTCAACATCTGGATGTGGCGGCGATCCATCTTCAGGGTAACGGTTTCCATGAGATCATGGTATTACCCGTGTGGCAGTTGGTCAATACCAGATCCCAGTCCGGCAGCGCGCCGGTTCGGACTCCTGACTGGGTGATTGCGGGCCCGCTAACCCGCCGTTGGCGGCGCTCCACAGAAAATCCAATCTCCGGTTACACTTGGATCATGCGCTACGCCCTATATTCAGCTCTCCTGATCGTCGTCCTGAGCATCGCGGGCCTGGCGGTGGCCCAGCCTGGCTTGCCGCCGATGCAGGTTTACAAATCCCCGAGCTGCGGTTGCTGTGTGAAATGGATTGAATATTTCCGGCAGCAGGGGTTCAAGGTGACCACGACCGACGTGCCGGAAATTCAGACGATCAAGAAAGCGCACGACATTTCCGAGACGCTGGCCTCCTGCCACACCGCGCTCGTCGGCGGCTACATCGTCGAAGGGCACGTCCCGGTTGAGGATGTGAAGCGGCTGCTGAAGGAGCGGCCGAAGATTGCGGGTATCGCCGTTCCAGGGATGCCCATCGGATCGCCCGGGATGGAGGGGGCGAACCCGCAAACCTATAATGTCTTTTCCTTCGACAAGCAGGGCGCAATAGCGATTTTCTCGACCCACCGACCTGACAAGGGGCTCATTCGGTGACGAACGAGATGTCCAACCTGAAACTGAAGACCGCACTGGCCGCCCGCGGCCACACCCAGGCGCTCCTCGACGGCTCGGTGACGCCGCGAACGTGCGCCTTCGAGTTCGAAGAGGCTCCGGTCATCATCAAAGTGTTCCGCCGCATGGTGCGCGGGCTGGAATTCGACGTCTCCGAGATGGCCATGACCACGTACCTTTGCGCCCGCGCCCACGGGAAGGCGTTCACGGCGATTCCGGCCTTCCCGATGCGGGCGTTCCATCACGGCGCGATCCTGCACAACGTGAAGACGGGAATTCGGAGCCCGAAGGATCTCGAGGGGAGACGCGTCGGCGTGAACCGCGGCTACACCGTGACGACAGGGCTCTGGGCGCGCAGCATTTTGCAGCACGAGTACGGGGTCGACCTTGCGCGAATCACGTGGGTCCTTTCCGGCGACGAGCACGTCGCGGAGTACCGGCCACCATCGAACGTCGTGCCGCTCGAGAACGGCAAGAAGATCGAAGACGTGCTGATATCGGGAGAGCTTCCGGCGGCTATCGGCGTCAAAGTCGATGCGCCTGACGTGAGGCCGCTGATTCCCAACGCGCGGGAGGCGGGCTTTGCGGCCCTGCGAGAGCGCGGCCTGTATCCAATCAACCACACCGTGGTGATCAGGAACGACTTGCTCGCGGCGAATCCGGATCTCGCCGTGGACGTGTTCAACGCGTTCGCCGAAGCCAAGCGCCAGTACGTCGAGCGCCTCGCACAGCGTCAGATTCCGGAGCCTTCAACTGACGACGAATTCTTCCGAGGGGTGATGGAGATCAGGGGCGACCCGCTGCCGTACGGCATCGAGCCGAATCGACAGATGCTGGAAGCCATCGTCCAGCACGCCGTGGAGCAGGGGGTCATCCCGGAGCGTGTCGCCGTCGAGGAACTGTTCCCGCGGAACACGCGTGCCCTCACGGGCTAAACGGCAGACGACGATTCCCTGCGGGCCGTACCCGCCGTCTAACAGATTCGCCGATCCGCGGAAGGCTGTTCCTGGCCGTCACCGCCGACCTGAAGATGCCGGGCGAGCGACTCGCCGATGCCTCCCTGGATCTGCCCGATGTGCTCCAACATCAGTCGCTCTGCCGCCTCTTCGTCGTGGCGCTGGATGGCGTCGAAGATCAGCCGGTGAAACCGGCAGACGCCCTCCTGAACCGGCCGCGGCACGTCGATCTTCGTCACGATTTCGAGCGTCAGGTCGGCAAGCGCGTTCATGAGCGTCGAGAGCGGCAGGTTGTGCGCGCACTCGGCAACCGTTCGGTGGAACGCGAGATTGGACGGACGATAGGTCCCTTTGCGCGCCAGCCGCGTTTCCTGCCGCTCGACCACCATTTGAAGGCGAGTCAGATCCTCCGACGTGGCCCGGCGAGCCGCCAGCCTGGCCACGGGGGGTTCAATCATGATCCGGGCCTCGGTGAGCTCCTGATGCGACACGCGGCCGAGCCGCAGGACCATCGAGAGCGACCGGTGCACCGTGCCATGATCGACTTCCGAGACGAAGGCTCCGCCCTCCGCCCCCCGACGGATCGTCAGCAGCCCGAGCTCCTCCAGGGAGCGGTAGGCCTCGCGGACGGAGACACGACTCGTGTTGTAGCGGCGAGCCATTTCGCGCTCGGCGGGCAGGCGGGCGCCGATGCTCAACGTGCCGCGCGAGATCTGGCGCCGGATGCGCCTCGCAATGACGTCTGAGATCCTGGTGGCCGCTCGTCTGGGCATCAAGGCGCCATTCTGATGAATGCCTGCAGGAAGGTCAAACCACGCCTAACGGGCGCTATGCCCTCGCTGCAGCCCCGCCAAGGAACTCCAGCATCCGCGGCGGGACGGTCTGCTCCGTCTGGGCATCCACGGCTACGTCCCAGTATTCAGCCTTTGGGAGGCACTCCTCCAGGTAACGGGCGGCAGACGTCGCGTGGGTCTGATCCCGGCCGGGCACGATCAGCGCCGGAACCTCCAAACGCATCAGATCCTCCGGTTCGGCCCCTGGCGCGGTATCACGATCGAACAGGTTCTGCTCCATGCCGGTCACGATCAGCTTGTACTGATTGACGTCCTGGCGCGCGTACTCGTCGGCGAACACCTGATCTCGCCGGATCACGGACACCCACGGGCCGCCTCGCGGATCCTCACCGAAGCTCCTGCCGTCGCGGCGAGCCAGCTCGACGACGTCGCGCAGGCCGTGCTGGTGAACGAACACTAGGTGCTGGGCGAACCGCAGACGGCTGTTGATTCGATACTTCGCTCCGCCTACGGGCCAATACAGCAGGAGACTGAGCGTCATGTGGGGATGGGCCACCGCGAAAGCGACCGCCGGACAGCATCCCATGCATGCGCCCACGATGTGGGCGCGTTCGATCTTCAGGTGATCCACCAGCCCCTTGGCCTGCGCGACGTAGTGAGCCCATGAAATCGGCTCGATACGGCCGCCGGATTCTCCCGTCTCGCGCCGGTCGAAGATGATGCAGCTGTAGTCGTGCGACAGGTGCTGCACGGGCTTGATCCGCGCGTACACACCCTGCGTGCTCCACTTGTCGAGCGTCGCGTCGAACCCGCCCGGCGAGAACATCAGCAACGGCGGGCCGGAGCCGATCACTTCGTAACGGGTCCGGATGCCGTCCACAACAGCGGTTGCCACAGGTTTCTCGCTATACGGTTGGAGAAGCGCTCGACGGGACTCCGCCTCGAATCTGACGCGCCGCGCGGACGTCGTCCGCGTAGGCCTTGATGGCCTCGAGCGAAATCTGCGCGACGTTCGCGTAGCGATCCACCCCGTCGTCGACAGCAGATGCGAGATACCCGATGGCGGCGACGAGGGCCCGCACACGCCCGTCCAGCCACGGACCGCCGCCGAGCCCTCCGATTACCGGAATGGCGATCGCACGCGCGACCACCGCGCCGGCCATCGGACCTGAGTTGGTGAAATCGAGCAACACGGCGCCCGCCGCTTCCAACAGCTTCGCTTCCTCCAGGAGCTGATCTTTCATCTGCGCTGCCAGCTCCGGGCCGGCATTCGTCATGCCTCCATATCTTGCGGCCGTGTGCGGCGTCACGCCGAATTGCGCCCACACCGGGACGCCGGCGCGCGTGATCGCTCGCACGGCATCCGGGAACTCGGACGCGCCGTCCAGCTTCACCATGTCGGCGCCACCTTCCTTTACCAGGCGAATGGCGGCGCTAACTGCGGTCTCAACGCCTTCCTGCAAGGGACCGAACGGGAAATCGCAACTGACGAGCGCGTTCGTGACGCCACGCCGCACCGCCTGACAGGCCAGGATCATCTGATCGAGCGTGACCTCGAGCTCGGTGCGATGACCCCAGAGGTTGACGCCGACCGAATCCCCCACTGACACGATGTCGACGCCGGCGCGGTCGACGATCTGCGCCATCTGGTAGTCGTACGCGACAACCCCGACGATCTTCCGGCCCTCGCGCTTCATCTGGTGAAGCGCCGGGATTGTGATTTTCTGACCCATCGTCCCCAAGGATGCCGGGGCCATCTTACCCGGCATTCATCACCGTTTCAGCATCCCCGCGAGTGGCTGGGCGGGATCGGCGAGAGCAGCCGGATTCACCGGCACGCGACGCTCGATGAGGCGCCGAGCGGCGGCGAGATCACGCTGCGCGTTGATGCCCATCGCGTACGTCAGAAGGCCGTCGCTGACTTCGAGAATCATCGCGCGCTTGCCGTTGAGAGGCCGACGGACACGCGAGGCCTCCGGTACCGGCCAGCCGACGCCCTGAATGTACAGATCGAACTGCTCGGACCAGAACGACGGCACCATGACATACGCGTCATGCGCTCCGGCGGCGTTGCGCCCGGCGACGGTACCCTGGTCCAGCGCGTGGCCCCAGTTCTCCAGCCGCACGCGACCGCGCGGTCCGGGAAACCGCACCACGTCGCCGGCGGCAAGAATGGCCGCATCGGACGTCCGGCACTGTTTGTCAACGAGAACGCCATCGTCGGTGGCCAGGCCGGCCGCGGCGGCCAGCGCATCGTTCGGACGGATGCCGGCACCGACCACGACGATATCGGCGATGAACCGCTCGCCGGCGCCAGTTACCACGACAATGCGTCCGTCGGTCATCGATTCGGCCGATCGCAGCGTGGTGTTCACGAGAATCTCGACCCCTCGCTGCCGGTGCGCCGCATGGAGATCAGCCGCCGTTTCCTCATCGCACACGCGCGACAGGATGCGGGGCGCGACTTCGAGCACTGTCGTCCTGACGCCAAGCTCGGCGGCGGAGGCAGCGACCTCCAGTCCGATCAAACCGCCGCCGATGACGAGCAGGTTGCGGCTCTCGCGGAGCGCCGTTTTCAGCGACTGCGCATCCGATTCCGTTCGCAAATAGTGGACACGCGGCCTTCCCGCGGGCAGCTGAGGAACCTCACGAGGCAGCGAGCCAGTTGCGATGATGAGCGCGTCGTAATGAAGGCGCCGCCCATCTTGAAGGACGACCTCACGATCACCGCGATGCACTGCGGCGCACCGTGCGGATAATTCCAGGCGGACACCGTGCCTCGCGACGCCACCGGGGCCGGCAATCAGCGCATCGGCAGGCAAGACCTTGCCGAGAAGGACGGCTTTCGACAGCGGCGGTTTCTCGTAAGGCTCGCACGCTTCGTCGGTGAGGAGTGTGACATCGGCCGAAGGATCCTGCTTCCTGGCAGCAATGGCCGCGAACGTGCCGGCGGGCCCGCCGCCGATGATGAGGAGGTGTTTCACGGGTCAAGGGTTCAAGGGTTCAAAGGTTCAAGGGTTCGAACCTTCGAGCCTTCGAACCTTTCGAACCTTTCGAACCTTCGAACTTTTGAACTTTTGAACCTTTTCTTTAGGCGCGAAGCGCCATCAACATGTCCTCGATGTATTGATCCGCGTCAGCGATGACCACCATCAAGGACCACGGCCGCACCTGCGCCAGCGTTTGCGACAGCGCTTCGTCAGGAGCAGAAGAGGCTCCGACGATGAGCGCCGTCGTCATGACACGCCGGTCGCTGCAGGCTTCTCCAATGAACTCGGAACCATGCGCCTGGCCACCCGGGCCGGCCACCATCACGACGAGATCGGCCGTGTTCACCTCGCCGCGCAGATCCCGCGGGCGCCCGGATAGATCCTGCAGCAGACCCTCGGCGGGGTCGCCACGTGCGACGGTGGGCGTACGAGCGCTCGTAAGAAACGTGGCGTGAGCCCACGAGCCTTCGGCGAGCCGCCGGACGACCCTGTCGCCGGGCGCATCCAGCGCGATGACCTTGACGGCGCGCGGGCTCGAGTTCGGTGCCTGAATACGGAAGCGGGCTTCCGCGGCCGAACTCATCCGAGCTGATTCGCTGCGCATATGAAGGTTCAAGGGTTCGCTCACACCGACGCCGGCGCCACGTCCGGATGCGCGGTCAGCGCATCGCGCGCCGCATCCTTGAAGGGC
>JACQTH010000316.1 GCA_016210935.1 Acidobacteriota bacterium
TCCTCGCGACGCGGCTTCTTCTGTCCGGGCGGGGGCGGCGGATCCGGCGGTTTCGGCTTGCGCTGATCCGGAAACGGCGGTTGTTCCACGGGCGGCGGCTGCTGCCGCGACGCGTCCAACGCGCGAGCCGAGAGGTCCTGCGCTCGGACCTCAAGCACGATGGTCGTTCTTCCGCCTGAAGGCGGAAGCCACGAGGGGGGTAAAAGGGCCACGAGCAGGACGGTCGTGGGCACTGCACGACCGCAATATATAGGGTTCGACGAGGGACCCACCTCGTTATAATACCTAAACGGGATCCCGACGCCTTCGCCGTGCGGTCCGGCACATCCGCCGGGCTCTTCCGCCGATCAGAACCCCGTGGCTCACCAAAATATCCTCGTCCTGGATTTCGGGTCCCAGTACACACAGCTCATTGCGCGCCGATTGCGCGAGCTGCAGGTGTACTCGGAGGTGCTGCCGTTCAACACCCCGGCCGATGAGATTCGCCGCAGAACGCCGGCCGGGGTGATTCTGTCGGGCGGTCCGCGCAGCGTTCACGAAGCGGGCGCGCCCCGGTGCGTTCCGGAGCTTTTCGACATGGCGACGCCGGTGCTCGGCATCTGCTACGGCATGCAGCTGATGACCGACATGCTCGGCGGCGAGGTTGCGAGTGCGCCGCACCGGGAATTCGGCCATGCCGTGGTGACCGTGCAGCCGCGCGGCAACGGCGAGCCGCTCTTCACGGATCTGCCGAGCGAGCTGCGCGTCTGGGCCAGTCATGGCGATTACGTCAAAGCGGAGCCGCCCGGGTTTTCCGTCGTGGCGACCAGCGCGAATGCGCCGGTGGCGGCGATGGAAGCCCCGGCGCGAAAGCTCTTCGCCTTGCTGTTCCATCCCGAAGTCGCCCACACCGATCATGGAATGGAGATTCTGCGCAACTTCGCCTTCCGGGTCTGCGGGTGCATCGGGGACTGGACGATCGAGTCGTTCGTCGAAGAGGCAGCGGCGAGGATTCGTGATCAGGTCGGCAGCCGTCACGTTGTCTGTGCGCTGAGCGGGGGCGTCGATTCCGCGGTTGCGGCGCTGCTGATTCACCGCGCGATCGGCGATCGCCTGACCTGCATTTTCGTGGACAACGGCCTGCTGCGGCTCGACGAAGCGGCCCAGGTCCAGCGCCGCTTCGTCGACAAACTGAAGCTTCCCGTCGTGAGCGTCGACGCCTCGGAGCTGTTCTTGAGACGACTCGCCGGGGTCGTCGATCCCGAGACGAAGCGGAAGATCATCGGCAACACCTTTATCGAGGTGTTCGAACGCGAGGCGCGGGCCCGAGGCCAATTCGGCTTCCTGGGGCAGGGAACGCTGTACCCGGACGTGATCGAATCGGTGTCGGTCGTCGGACCAGCCGCGGCGATCAAGAGCCATCACAACGTGGGTGGACTGCCGGAGCGGATGCCGTTTGCGCTGGTCGAGCCGTTGCGCCAGCTGTTCAAGGACGAAGTGCGTGAAGTCGGGCGGCAGATCGGTCTCGACGAGGAGTTCGTTCACCGCCAGCCGTTTCCGGGCCCGGGCCTCGCGGTCAGAATCCTCGGGGAGGTCACGCCGGAGCGGCTGACGCTGGTGAGGCGCGCAGACGCGATTGTGGCGGAAGAAATCAGGCGGGCCGGGTGGTACCGGCGTCTCTGGCAAAGTTTCGCCGTGTTGTTGCCGGTCCGGAGCGTCGGCGTGATGGGTGACGCCCGGACGTATGAACATACCGTCGCCATTCGTGCCGTCGAGAGCCGCGACGGCATGACGGCGGACTGGGCGCGCCTGCCCCACGAGCTGCTGGCGGCGATCTCCTCGCGCGTCGTGAACGAGGTGAAGGGCATCAATCGCGTGGTGTTCGACATCAGCTCGAAGCCGCCGTCGACCATCGAATGGGAGTAGAAGAATTGAAGATTTGGTGATTGAGGATTTGGTGAGTGATTGAGGGATTGAAGATTGTGGGATTGAGGATCTAGTGAAGATTGACATGACAGATTTCGTCCACCTTCACCTCCACACCGAGTACTCCCTGCTCGATGGCGCCTGCCGCGTCGACGATCTGCTCGACCAGGCGGCGCGGATGAACATGCCGGCGCTCGCGGTGACGGAGCACGGCAACATGTTCTCGTCGGTTATCTTTCACGACCATGCGAAAGCTCACGGCATCAAGCCGATTCTCGGGTGTGAGGTCTATGTGGCGCCCGAGAGTCGTCTGCTGAAAAGCGGCGCGATCGGTGAAACCGCGAATCACCTGGTCCTTCTGGCGGAGACGAACGAAGGGTATCGGAATCTGATCAAGCTCGTCACGGCCGGCTACCTCGAGGGGTTCTATTACCGGCCGCGCATCGACAAGGATCTGCTCGCCGCTCACTCCAGGGGCCTGATTGGCCTCAGCAGCTGCCTCAAGGGCGAAGTCGCGACGCATCTGCGACAGCAGCAGGCCGAGCGCGCGCTTCGCGCCGCCGCGACCTTTCGCGACATCCTCGGCCCGAACAACTTCTTTCTCGAACTGCAATACCAGGGCATCGACGAACAGCTCGTCGTCAATCGGGGCCTGATGCCACTGGCCGCGTCGCTCAACCTGCCGCTCGTCTGCACCAACGACGTGCACTACGTGCGCCAGGAGGACCATCACCCGCACGACATCCTGCTGTGCATCGGCACGGGCAAGACGGTCAACGATCGCGAGCGATTGCGGTATCACGGCGACCAGTTCTATCTGAAGACGCCCGAGGAGATGGTCCGGATCTTCGGCGAGGTTCCGGAGGCGCTGCTCAACACGGTCGCGATCGCCGATCGGTGCTCGGTCGACCTCGACGCGACCGGCAACTACCTGCCGAACTTCGAGGTGCCCGCGCCGTATTCGCTCGACGAGTATTTCGATCACGTGGTCCGTGAGGGCTTCGCCGCGCGGCTCCCGCGGCTGCGGGAGCTGGCGGCGCGCGGCGCCTTGCGTCATCCGATCGAGCAGTACGACGCGCGGCTGTCGTACGAGATCGAGATGATCAAGCAGATGCGGTATCCCGGATACTTCCTGATCGTCTGGGATTTCATCCGCTACGCGCGGGAGCGTGACATCCCGGTGGGACCGGGCCGCGGCTCGGCCGCCGGCAGCCTCGTCGCCTACTGCCTGCGCATCACCGACATCGACCCGCTGGAGTTCGATCTCATCTTCGAGCGCTTCCTCAACCCCGAGCGCGTGTCGCTGCCGGACATCGACATCGACTTCTGCGAACGGCGCCGGGGGGAGGTCATCGAGTACGTGACGCGGAAGTACGGCCGCGAGAACGTCGCGCAGATCATCACGTTCGGGACGATGAA
>JACQTH010000319.1 GCA_016210935.1 Acidobacteriota bacterium
GTTCATGAACCGACCCGGGGACGGTGAAGACAACGAGCGTCTTTCCATACCGACCCCCGACCCCGTCCCCTGACCCCCAAGACGTTTCAGAACGGGATATCGTCATCCGTCAATTCAACGGCTTCGCGCGCCGGGCTCGGTTCCTCGCGATCCGCCACCGGCGCCGGCGCCGCCGCGGGCGCGCCCGCCCCGCGCCCGCCGCCGCTCAGCAGCACGATGCGATCACCGCGGATCTCCGTCGTGTATCGCTTGTTTCCGTCCTTGTCGTCCCACTGGCGCGTATGAAGCCGGCCTTCGACGTAGATCTGTTTTCCCTTGGTCAGATACTCGGAGAGCGACTCCGCCTGCTTGCCCCAGAGCACGACCCGGTGCCATTCGGTTTTCTCCTGGCGCTGGCCGGCTTTGTCGTTCCAGACCTCTGTCGTGGCCATGTTGAGCGTGGCGACCGCCGCGCCCCCCGGCGTGTAGCGCAGCTCGGCGTCGCGCCCGAGGTTCCCGACCAGGATCACTTTGTTCACGCTGCCCATACGTCACCCGCCTTGAAGAATCATGGTAAAAAGGCTGAGACAACCCTCTGGCTGCGGGCTACGGGCTTCGGGCTTCCGCAAGATTGCTCGGGAAACTGCCTTTCTGGAGCCTGAAGCCGGTAGCCCGCAGCCGACGAATTCACAGGCTCAAAGCCTGGTCCCACGTCAGTCTCTCCTCAGGTTATCGAGGTATTGCCGCGCCAGCCGCGCCGCCGTGCTCTCGGGAAACGTCTTCAAGACATATTCGAGCGACTCGCGCGCCTGAGCGGTCTCGTTGAGTCCCGCCAGCGCCACGCCCCGCTTGTAATGGGCCATCGGGACACGGGGGGCTCCGGGGTAGTTGCGGATCATGAGGTCGTAGGCCGCGACGGCGTCCTTCAACCGGTTCTGCGAGGCGAGCGCCTCGCCAATGTAATACTGCGCCTCGCCTGCGAGATCCGATTTCGGAAACGTCTTCAGAAACGCTTCGAATCCGTTGATCGCGAGCTGGAACTGTCCTGCCGCGTAGTCCGCCCACGCGGTCTGATACATCCGCTCAGGATGCAGACCCGCCAGGCTTGGGGGCGGGGGTACGGGCGGCGCGGGTGGTGACTGCGTTCCCGTAGGCGTCGGAGGTTGTGTGCCGGCCGGCGGCTGCAGCACACCCGCCGCCGGCGGTTCCGCCGGCACGGTACCGGGCGCGGGCGGAACCGAGACACACGGCACGGCCGTCGGGATCGCCAGCCGCACGGCTTCGAGCTCCTGCGACAGCGACGACAGCCTCACGTTCGTCTCGTCCTGCTTCTCGCGAACGACCCGCACATCGCCGGAGATGTTGTCGAGTTGCAGCTTTTCGTCCGCGAACCCCTTGCGGGTCAGATTGTTGTGATCGTCGATCCGGGCCAGCACCGTCTTGAGGGTGTCGGCCAGCGCGACGACCTGGGCCTGCAGGAGCTGGTTCTGCTCGTGCAGCATCCGGAGGTCCGCCGCCATCTGCTGATGCTCGCGATTGGCGGCGTCGGCGGGAACCTGAAACGCTGCCGCCATCAGGAAGGCGAGCAGCCAGAAGCGTGCGGTCGGTTGGGGCATGGTAGTCATAGGTTACTTTGCAGTAATGACAAAATGCGCGCGGCGGTTCTTCGCGTAGGCCGCCTCCGTGTTCCCGGGGTCGAACGGAAACTCCTTGCCGTAGCTGACGGTCTTCACACGGTCGGCGGCAATTCCCAGCGACATCAGGTACGTGCGCGCGGCGGCGGCGCGCCGCTCGCCGAGCGCCAGGTTGTATTCCGCCGTGCCGCGCTCGTCGCAGTGTCCTTCAATCGTGATGACCCACGTCGCGCGCTGCTTCAGGACGGCGGCGTTGGTCGTCAGCTGCGCCTGCGCGTCCGCGGGCAGCTCCGCGCTGTCGTACTCGAAGAAGACCGGCCCGAGCGGCGAATCCCGATTCAACTCGTCGAGCGTTTTCGTCGCGAGCTCATCGATCGGCACCGGCTCCGGCGGGACGACCGGCGGCTCCGACACGGGCTGCGGGGGAGCCGGCGGCCGAACGCCGGGTGTCGCCGGGGCGGCCGCGGGCGGCGGCGGCGCCGGCCGCGCGACCGGCGGTTGCCGCTTCGCGCAGCCGCTCCACACAATGAGCAAGAACACGGCCATCAGGCACATAAGCGAGCCATCGGCCCGTTTCTTCATAGCCTTCCTCGTTTTCCATGAAAGTGAACGCGGGTTCCGGAACGGGGGATGTTGCAGATTCTGCACTCACCGGGACCAGTTGGGCATGAAATTATTGCCAACTTTCGTGATCTGCTTCAGGCCCTTGCCGTCACGCCCAATCGTAAAGATATGGCTTTTTCCCAAGCGTGTCGACATGAACGCCAGATGGCGGCCGTTGGCCGCAAACGAGGGGCTCTCGTTGCTGCCCTCGCCAAAGGTGATGTGACGGCGCTGGCCGGTGGCGACATCGTAGATGGCGATGTCATACCCCGGACCGGTCCTCGAGGTATAGGCAATTTCGTTATACGGCGCGGGTGACCAGGTCGGCCGATCCGCCCAGGATTCATGCGTGATCTGCCGGACGGCGCTGCCGTCGGCGTCCATGAGGTAGATCTGCGGCGATCCCGTGCGGTCGGAAACGAAGGCGATCTGGTTGCCGGACGGCGACCACGCCGGACTGACGTCGCTGGCTCGGTGATGGGTGAGCCGTCTCGCATTCGATCCATCGGCGCTCATCACGTAAATCTCCGGGTTGCCGTCGCGGTTCGACCAGAAGGCGAGCTTCGTCCCATCCGGAGACCACGCCGGGACGAAATTATGACCTTTGCCCCTGGCCGGCCATGTCGGTGCGGCGGCCTTGTAGATGAACGACACGGCGATATCAGGGCTTTCGTTGCGGTAGGCGGTGTACGCAATCGCGCGGCCGTCGGGAGACCAGGCCGGCGTGAGGTTCAGGCGCCGCTGCGCCGTCGCGCGCTGCTGGTTGGCGCCGTCATAGTCGGAAATGTAGATCTCCTTCACGTCGCGCTTCTGCACGGTGCCGGTGACGCTTTCGCGATCGCGGTCCGACGCGAACGCCAGCTTGCTCCGCGCGACGCCCTGGAGCGCGCGCTGCTGCATGTGGATCTCGTCGGAGATCGTGTGCGCGAAAATCCGCTCGTTGCGCGTCCCGCCCGTGTATTCCTTTCCGAACACCGACTTCTGCATCTTCACGTTGTACAGCCACGCCTGCACCTGAAAGGTGTCGTTGACCTTCCGCACCGTCCCGATGATCAGCCCGTCGGCGCCCAGCTCACGCCAGCGCTCGAAGGGAACGGTTTCGGGTGACTTTGCCGCCGGGATGGAAGCATACGTGTCACGCGGGATCATGTAGAACTCGCGCTCGAACGCCAGATCGTCCCAGAGCACCTGCGCAATCGATTTGGCCGCCCCACGCGTCTGCTCGTCAGTGCCCAGCGCGATGAAGTCCGGGACGGCGTAGCGCGGCGGCGCGCCGGGCTCTCCCATGATGCTCAATTCGATCTCCGCTGGCTGCCGGGGCGGCTGCGTCTGGGAGGCCGGCGGCGTCGGGGGCGGCTGCTGCCACGCGAGAACGGACACCGACGCCATCGCGATCAGAGCCGTGGGGAGGAGTCTGTGGGCTGTCATCACTGTTGATAGTTGAAATAGAAGTGAACGGTCAGCGACGGCTGGTCGAACGACGCAGGCAGCGGCGGAAAGCGCCGAGTGATGGCCAGCGCGCGTTCCGCCGCCATGTCGAGCACCAGATATCCGCTCGATCTCTCGAGCTCGATGTTCGTAATCCTGCCGTCACGCTGAATCACGAACTTTACGAGCGCCTGTCCGGGGGTCCGCTGCCGCGCGTCCCAGTTCGCGCGAATCATCTGAAGCATCGTCGTGAGGTACTCCGGGCAGCAGAAGTTGCCGATGTCGAGATAGCCGCCGGTGCCGCCGCCTCCGCCGCTCGAGAGTCCGAAGCCCATGCCCTGGCCACCTGTATCGGCCACCGTATCGCCGGATCGCACCTCCGGGCCTCTCGTGGGCGTCGTGCCGCGCGCTTCCTTCGGCGCCGCCTTGACGGGCGCCTTTGTCTGCTTCGGGAGCGCCTTCGCCCGGGGCTCCGGGATCGTCATCTGCGGCGGCTTCGCGGCAGGCGGCCGTACCGCCTCAGGGCGCCGAATGTTCGGCAGAGGCACGGCTTCCTGGATCGGGCGGCCCCCGAGCTGATTCACTCCGCCGGTCTGCGGCCCCGGCGCGCCGCCAAGCGAGATGGTCATCACCGTCGCCGGCTCGCGCGTTCCGCCCTGACGCCATGTCGCAGGCGCCAACAGAACCGCGGCGATCAGGCCGGCATGGACCACCAGCGACACGCTGACCATCCGGTTCAAGCCGGCAGGTTCATGGCCGCGCTCGAGGAGAACGGTGGTCGTGGAATCCATAAGGCGAAATCTCTCTATCTCTCTCCCGGCAGCTTCGCGACAATCCCGACTTTTTCGACGCCGGCGGCCTTCAGATGACCCATCACGTCAATCATTTCCTGCACCAGCACCCGGCCGTCGCTGCGCAGGAACACTTCCTTCTCGGTCTTCGTCAGCATCGCCTGGCGCATCCGCTCCTCCAGCACCTGGACCCGGATGGGCTCATCCCCGATCTGCACGATGCCGTTCTGCTGGTAGGAGAGGGGAACCGTGACGAAGATGCGCTCTTCCGACAGCTGAGTCGTCCGGCGCGACGTTGGCAGGTTGACTTCCATGCCGCGCTGAAGCATCGGCGCGGTCACCATGAAGATGATGAGCAGCACGAGCATGACGTCGACCAGCGGGATGACGTTGATCTCCGCCAGCGAGGAGGCCACACGCCGGCCTCTTCCGCGCCGGCTTCCGGAGGTCTCGACGGGCATGATCTTCGGCATATCAGGTGAAGTTCTTCTCCGCGATATTCAGGAACTCGAGCGCGAAGTCGTCCATCTCGGTCGCGAATTCCTTTACGCGGTTCGTGAACGAGTTGTAGAAGTACACGGCCGGGATGGCCGCGAACAGACCCGCCGCCGTCGCGATCAGCGCCTCGGCGATTCCCGGCGCCACCACGGCGAGATTCGTCGATCCGACCTGTCCGATGTTCTGGAACGCCGTCATGATGCCCCACACCGTTCCGAAGAGACCGATAAACGGGGCGATGCTCGCGGTCGTGGCCAGAAACGGCAACCGGCGCTCCAGCTTCGTCAACTCCACCGCCGCCGCGCGCAGCAGTGCCCGGTCGACGGCCGGAAGGCTCTTCAAGGTAGGACGTCCGGCGACGCCACTTGGATTGGGGGCATTCGCCGTTGAAGCGGGGCGAAGCTGTCCATTGAGCTCCGCGTACCCCGTCTGAAAGATGCCAACCAGGGGGCTGTCCGACAGCGTCCGACACACGGCCTGCACCTCTGAGAACTTGCTGCTCTTGCGGAACACGTCCAGGAACACCGTCGTGTGTTTTTCCGCGCGGCGGAACGACCACAGCTTGAACAGGATGATCGCCCAGGACGCGACCGAAAAGAGAACCAGGAACGCCAGGACGATTAGGGTGATCGGGGTCGACCGGGACAACAGGTCGAGGATGTCGGTGGTGCTGCCGATCGTGTCCTGCGCTGTTCCCGCGCCCTGAGGCTGCACCATCAGGGCCAGGACGACACGCGTTTGCAAACACGCCTCCAGCTTCATTTACCGGGGCTCTGCCCCGGACCCCGGCTCGGTCGCTCGCGGGGACCCCTACGCCCCGCTCCGCTCCCTCGCAGGCGCGCTGTGCGCGCCTAGCCCGTTATGCGGTCCGTCCAAGAAAACGACTCGGGAGCTTTCGTCGCAAGACTCATAACGGGCTCGAGCGCTGCTGGGAAAGCGCGGATGCCCGAAGCGTAGCACGCGCCCTGATGACTGTCAAAGATATGATACGATGGAACTTCCGGCTCCTCGCCACATGCTCCGCTACCTCAAAATCCGGCACCTGGCGACCATCCATTCCCTGGAAATCGAGTTCGAGCCCGGCCTGAACGTCCTCACCGGGGAGACCGGGGCAGGGAAATCAATCCTCATCGAAGGCGTCAATCTGCTGCTGGGAAGCCGGGCGTCGGGGGATCTCGTCCGGACGGGGGAGGATGCAGCGGACGTGCAGGGCGTGTTCGAGCTTCCAGACGGGTCGGAAACGATCGTGCGCCGCGAAATCACCGCGCAGGGCCGCAGTCGCGCGTTCATCGACGACGCGCTGGTCACCGCGGGAGGGTTGAAGGAGCGAATCGGCGCGCATATCGAGCTGCATGGTCAGCACGATCATCAGGTGCTGCTGGATCCGGAGACGCATCTGGACGTTCTCGACGCCTTCGGTGGTCTGGAGTCCCGTCGGGCAGAGGCGGGTGAAGCGCACACCCGCTGGCGCTCGCTGAAATCGGAGCGCGAGAGGTGTCTGCGCTCGGAGCGGGAGCGTTCGTCGGCGATCGATCTGCTCACGTTTCAGGCGGCCGAAATCGATCGCGCCGCGCCGCGGCCCTGCGAAGACGAGGAGCTGAAGACGGTCAGAACCGTTCTGGCGAACGCCGACAAGCTGTCGCGGCTGTGCGCGGAAAGCTATGGCCTCCTCTACGAGAGCGACCAGTCGGTCATGACCGGGCTCGGACTGGTATGGCGGCGGGTCGGCGAGCTGGCATCGCTGGATCCGCGATTCGCCCCGCACCTGGAGTCGCGGGACCTCGTCAAGTCACATCTCGACGAGCTGGCGGCGTTCCTGCGGTCGTACGCCGACGGCGTCGAAGCCTCGCCCGAAAAACTTCAGCAGGTCGAAGATCGTCTGGCGCTGCTGGAGCGTCTGAAGAAGAAGTACGGTCCGGCGCTCGAGGACGTGCTGAGGCGGCGTGACGAGGTGCGTCGCGAGCTGGAGACGCTGGCGCAGGCCGACGAACGGGCGGCCGCGCTCGAGGGACAGGTGCTGCAGGCGAAAAGCGACTATCTCGGCGTCGCGCGCGCTCTCTCGGCTCAGCGGCGGCAGGCCGCGGGGGAGCTGGCCACTTCGCTCGTCCGGCAGCTTCGCGAGCTTGCGATGGAGCGCTGCCGCTTCGAGGTGCGCTTCGCCGATGACGTGCCAGAGGATTCCTGGTCCGAACGCGGGATCGACGTCGCGGAGTTCTATGTGTCGCCAAATCCCGGTGAAGAGTTGCGGCCCCTGGCGCGAATCGCATCGGGAGGCGAGCTGTCGCGGCTGATGCTGGGCCTCAAGACGATTGCGTCAACGGACGCTGTGGGCAAAACGCTGATCTTCGACGAGATTGATGCCGGGATCGGTGGGCACGTGGCCGATGCCGTGGGATCCCGCCTGCAGCGCCTCGGACGCGACCATCAAGTGTTGTGCATCAGTCATCTGCCGCAAATCGCGGCGTTCGGGAACTGTCACTACAGCATTTCGAAGCAGGTACGCGGGCAGCGAACCGTGACGCGCGCGGTCCGGCTTGCGGGGGACGCTCGGATCGAAGAGCTTGCTCGCATGATGGCGGGGTCGTCTGTCGGGACGGACGCCTTCCGCGCGGCGAAGGAGCTGCTGCGCGCCGGCCTGGCCGTGCACGAACAAACAGCGAAAGGCGAAAGGCGAAACAGCGAAAGCGAAACGCGCCGCCTGCCGATTGGCGCCCCGGCACGCACGCGACCGCAGGACCGCCCACTCTCATGAGCCGGCGCTATTTCGTCGAGACGTACGGCTGCCAGATGAACGTGCACGACTCCGAGCGCATGGCTGGACTGCTCGAGGAAGCGGGCTTCGTGCGGGCCGAGGAAGCGGAAGACGCGGATGTCGTTGTGATTAACACCTGCAGCGTCCGGGAGAAGGCGGAAGACAAGCTGTACAGCCGTCTCGGCGAGATCGGATCGATGGCGGGCGCACGAGGCCGCCGGCCGCTCGTGGCGGTCGCTGGCTGCGTGGCGCAGCAGGAGGGCGCGCGGCTCGCCAGACGCTCACCGTTCGTCGACGTGGTCGTCGGGACCCAGGCGATGAAGATGCTGCCGGTGCTGGTTCAGCGCGCGGCTGGGGAAGGCGATGGTGAGGCGCAGATCGATCTACACCCCTACGAGGACGTCTCCTTTCCGCTCGGCCTGGCGCGACGGGGGGATCCGGTCAAGGCCTACGTCACGATCATCGAAGGCTGCGACGAGTATTGCTCGTTCTGTGTCGTACCGTACACGCGCGGGCACGAGCGGATGCGCCCCAAGCGCGAGATCGTCGCCGACGTGGAAGAAGCGGCGGCCTCGGGCAGAAGGGAAGTGCACCTGCTGGGGCAGATCGTCAATCATTACCGGGCCCCCGACGATCCCGCCTGCGATTTCGCGGGCCTTCTTCGCGCCATTCATGACGTGGAGGGCCTCTGGCGGATCCGGTTCGCGAGCCCGCACCCGCGTCATGTGTCGCCGCGCCTGATCGAGGCGATGCGCGATCTGCCGAAGGTCTGCAAACACCTCCATATGCCGGTTCAATCCGGCTCCTCGCGGATCCTGCAGCTGATGCGGCGGCGCCACACCCGCGACGAGTATCTGCGGCGCGTCGACGAGGTGCGGGCCGCCGTGCCGGGTATCGCGCTCTCGACCGATATGATCGTGGGATTCCCCGGAGAGACGGAAGCGGACTTCGCCGACACGCTCAGCCTAACGTCGGCTGTGGGGTTCAGCAGCATGTTCTCGTTCAAGTACTCGGAGCGCCCCAACACGCTGGCCTCCAAACGGCTGCCCGACGATGTGCCGGAGGTGGTCAAAGCGAGGCGCCTGTCGGAGCTGCAGGAGCTCCAGCGCGGGGTTCAGACGGCCCAGCACGAGCGGGCGCTCGGAAGGACGGTTGAAGTGCTCGTGGACGGGTGCAGCCGCCGAAGGCGCTGGGAGCTGACCGGCCGAACGTCCGGCAACGCCGTGGTGAATTTTCCGGGAACGCCTGATATGGTCGGAAGCCTGGCGGCGATTCGGATCCGGCGGGCCGGCGCCCACAGCCTCTGGGGAGAGGTGGAGACCTCGATATGCAAATCGAAATGACGATCAAGGGGTTGATGGTCGACCCTGTCACCAACATGCCGATCATCATCCTGCGGGACAAGGATGGCCAGAAAGTCCTGCCGATCTGGGTCGGCATCTTCGAGGCGAACGCCATCGCGCTGCAGATCGAGAACATCGCGACGCCGCGCCCGATGACGCACGATTTGCTGAAGAACGTCATCAACGACCTCAACGCCTCGGTCGAGAAAATCGTGGTGTCGGATCTGAAGGAGAACACGTTTTACGCGCTGGTCTACCTGCAGGCCGGTGGGGGCACCATCGCGGTCGACGCGCGACCGAGCGATGCCATCGCGCTGGCGCTGCGGGCACGGGCGCCGATCTTCGTGGAGGAGACGGTCATCGACAACGCCAAGACCGTTGACTTCACGTCGGAGAAGAGCGATTCGGAGCGCCTTCAGAAATGGCTGGAAAGCCTTGATCCTGAAGAACTTGGGAAGTACAAGATGTAAGCCCGGGACTGGGGATTCGGGATTTGGGATTCGAAGAAAGGCCACCGCGGAGCGCACAGAGCACGCGGAGATCGCTAATTCAGTACTCTCTGCGAGCTCTGCGTTCTCTGCGGTTGCATTTCCCACGAACCCCGAACCCCGAAC
>JACQTH010000320.1 GCA_016210935.1 Acidobacteriota bacterium
GCCGTAGCCTTGGCGAAGGCGGATGGGAGGCGGTGGGGGTGGGGCCCCACCGCAAACTAAAAAAAGGCCGGGCGGGTGCCCGGCCTTTCTCGCCCGGCTGAAGGCCGGGCACTACGAGTCAAGCTGGTTAAAACGTGTAGCGGATCCCGAACCGCACGATGCGCGGGTCGAGCAGCGAGGTCACTTCCTTGAAGCTGCCGTTCGCCGCAGTGGCCGTGCGGAACGTCGTCACGGCGCTGTGGTTGAACGCGTTGAAGATATCTACCATGGCCGTAGCCCTTCCGGCCCGGCCGGGCAGTTTGAACGTCTTGTCGAAACGGATGTCCGCAATGGGGACGTTCGGCGCTCTGTTGGCCGTAACGGGCTCGACGCGGATCGTCTCGGACCCCGCCACCGGGAGCGTGACCGCGAGCGATCGGCCCCACTGCCGGCCGCTCTGCAGCTTGTATGAGCCGCTGACCCCGAAATCGTACGGGAGCACGTAGCGGCCGATCAGCTTGTAGTTCCACACGGTGCTCGTCTCACGCCCGAAGCGGATGATGTTCGGACGCCAGTCGTAGGCCTTGCCGTTACCAGCCGAATCAAAACCGCTGGTCGACGATCCGGTCCCATGGAATTGCTTCAGCCACGTGTACTCGAACGAGCTGAGCAGCATCCACTTGTTCCGGAAGCGGCGATTGACGGCGAGCTCCAGCGTGTTGTAATCCGAGTCGTAGGCAGGATTAGTCGGGTTGGTGAAGACGCGGTTCTCCGCGACCGCGGTGCGGGTGAGTAGTTGGATCTGAGGCCCGTCATCCGCCGTACCGGCGCGACCATCCGGTCCCGGATCCGCCGCCTGAAAGGGCACGGTGTACGCACCGATTCTGTTGACGTCGATGACGGCCCACTCATCGCGGATGATCTTGTACACCCACGACACGCGGCCTGAGAGGCCTTCGCGCAGCTCGCGTTCGAAATGCCCTGACAGCTCGTCGCCGTACGGGCGCTTGAGATTCGGATCGACGGTGACGCCGGCCGCGCCGGGCAGCGCACCGGTGACGGTTCGCAGGAACCGCCCGAGCTCCGCCGGGCTGTCGATCAACAGGTTGCCGTTCAGATCGGTCCAGGTGTAGCGCAGCCGCGTCCGACCAACCGGGTTGACCGAGGCGGCGATTGTGTCCGGTGCTGAGTTGAAGTAGAACCGACCGTAGAAGGCCTTGATGACCGATTTGCCATCCCCCGCCAGGTCATATGCGAGACCTGCCCGAGGGCCAACGGTCGTCGACTCCGCCAGCTCCCTTGTCGGCACGGAGAACGGGGTCCACAGCGCGATCAAGTTGGCGTCGGTTGTTCCCCGGAGTGCCGGCACGCCGTTCGGATTTACGCTCTGTTCAGGAAACAGATCCTTGTAATAGTCGACGCGGAACCCAAGGTTCAGGGTCAGCTTGCTGTTGAAGCGCCACGTGTCGTTCACGTACGCGCTGACGTTGTTGACCTGATTGATGCCCTCGTTCGGCGTGTTGTAGAACTCGATCTCCTGAGGCCGCACGCCGAGCACGGCGTCGTAGTACACGTGATCGAACGGTTGGTCGGCGAAGAACTTCCGCTTCTCGCGCCGGCCTTCGACCCCGAACTTGAAGTCGTGCGTGCCGCGCCAGCCGTCCTTGAAGTACGACACCGACGCCGTGAACTGGGGCTTGAACCGTTTTTGATCCTGATACGCCACATTCGGCCCGCCAGACAGCAAAGCCCCAGTGCTGAGGTCCGCGCGCCCGGGGAAATAGGGCCCGGCAAACGCCCCGCTTTCGGTAGTCGGTCGCAGGGGGAAGAAGTTGTACCACTGCGCCACGATCACATCGAGAAACATCCGGTCGTTCAGCACACTGGTCCACTCGACTTTCATCGGGTAGTTGCGCGAGGCCTGGAAATACGCGGCCGACACAGGTGTGTTGGGCCCCAGATTACGCAGCGCCTGCAGTTTTTCGCGCTTGTTCAAGTAGCCGATGATTTGGTTGCCCTTGCTGAGCTGGTACGTGCCCTTGAACGTGTACTTGTTGCTCAGTTTGGAGCGGGCGAGGTCATCGAAGTTCAGCACGTACGCGTACTGATCGTTGAGCCGATACGAGTAATAGAACCACGCCTTGCCTTTCCAAATCGGTCCGCCGATGTCCGGGTTGATATCGTACTGCCGATCAATCTGGTTGCCGCGACGAACGCCGGTCCGCGTGAAGAATCCGCCGTCGATCCGGCCGCCGGCTGTCTTCAGCGCGTCAGGAACGTTGTCGCTGATCGTGGAGTTGCCCTCCCAGTCGCTGTACCAGGTGCCGCCGAACTGATC
The DNA here is from genome assembly GCA_016210935.1 of Acidobacteriota bacterium. Lineage (GTDB taxonomy): Bacteria > Acidobacteriota > Vicinamibacteria > Vicinamibacterales > JACQTH01 > JACQTH01. The sequence continues at coordinate 2,318 of JACQTH010000320.1, forward strand.
GCCGCCCGACTTCACGACGATGTTCATCGACGCGCCGGGAGTGTCGTGGTCGGCCATGTTGCCGGCCCCGCCAAGCTGGTACTCCTCGAACGATCCGAAGTCGAAGTAGCCAGCATTCGCATCTGTCGCTTCGGTCGTGTTCACTCCTTCGATTCGAGTCGTCCGCTGCTGACTGACGCCGTATGCGATGAAC
>JACQTH010000327.1 GCA_016210935.1 Acidobacteriota bacterium
CGCCTGACCAGCTGCACGATGGCGAGCGCCACGGCCAGGAGGGCGGCAATCCACGGCAGCGGACGGAGCTCGCCCGGCGGGGCCGTGATCAGCGCGATGACGATCAGTACAAGGGCGATAATCACCGGCCACGCGGAAAGACTGACGGCACGGCGCGATGGCTGCGCCGGCTCGACGCGCCGTTCTGTTGTTGCCGCGCCGCAGCGATAACAGATGAGCGCCTTCTCTGCGATCTCAGTCCCGCAGTTGCGACAATTCATGGCTCAGTCACTATACTCGCCCCATGATCCCGCTTCGGGACGTCATCCCATCGCGCACGGCGCCGGTCGTGACGGTCACGCTCATCGCGGTGAACGCCCTCGCGTTCGTCTTCGAGCTGTCGCTGAGAGAAGAACCCCGCCAGATCTTCATCACCACGTTTGGCGTCGTGCCTGCCGAGTTCAGCTGGTTGACGGTCTTGACGTCGATGTTCCTGCATGGTGGCTGGCTGCATTTCCTCGGGAACATGCTCTACTTGTGGATCTTCGGCGACAACGTCGAGGATCGGCTGGGGCACGGCCGCTACCTGACGTTCTACCTGCTCTGCGGCGCGGTGGCCGCGGTGGCGCATACGATGATCAGCCGGGACTCGACGATTCCAACCATCGGGGCCAGCGGCGCGATCGCCGGCGTCATGGGAGCGTACTTTGTCTTGTACCCGCACTCCCGGATTCTGACGCTGGTGCCGATCTTCATGTTCGTCGAGATCATCGAGATCCCCGCGATCTTCTTCCTCGGTTTCTGGTTCGTGATGCAGCTGTTGAGCGGCGTCGGCTCGATTGCCATGAGCGTCCAGTCACGCGCAGGCGGCGGGATTGCCTTCTGGGCTCACGTGGCGGGCTTTGGGGTGGGGGCGGTCGCGGTCTTCGGGTTCAAACGCCGGCGGGATCGGGAGTACTGGGGAACGTGAGTTCTCCCCAGGCCTGTCTCTCAAACAAGACAAACCGCAGAGGGCGCAGAGAACGCAGAGATCATAAGTTGTTTACTGCAGGCTCTCCGCGGCCTCTGCGTGCTCCGCGGTTGCGTTTTTCACACGCTTTCCAGCCTGCGCTGTGCTTCTACGAGCCGCTCTTGATTTGCCGGCTGATCATCGCGATTTCGACGAGCAACTGTTCCAGCGCGGCGTAGTACTCGTCTTCCTTCATCGAGCGCTTCCTGGTCTTCAACTCCTCGACAGCCGCGATCAGCATGTCGCGCCGCCGGTGAAGCTCGGACGCCCCAGCCGTCCCGGCCGCGCCGATGTCGCGATCGAAGTATGTGCTTCCGGCCAGCGCGCCGTCGGCGCCGGGGGTGCCCGCTTCCTTCCCCTGGCGATCGCCGTCATCGTCGAGCAGGGGCCGCTCGGTCGCCAGCTGTCCGCGCTGCTCGTAGTGCTGCTTCACGCTCGCGCTCGCGTAGCCGAACGCCTCCAGCAGCGAAATCCGGCCGTTCTTGTCGGTGTCGGCGGCGGGATCATCCAGACCCTTGACGAAGTACTCCGGAAAGACCGTCTCGTAACGCTGCGCGGCCGAGTCGGTGGCGGTAATGACGATTCGGTTCGGCGCCGAGATCGCGTTGAGAAACGGGAAACTGCTGGCCGTCGTGTTGACCAGAACCAACCGGCCGCGAATGCCTTCGAGCAAAGCCCCCCAGGCCTCGGCGTCCAGATCGGGTCCCACGAGGTTGAACTTCGCGGTCGTCCCGTCGTAGGTGCCGTGACCGATGAGGATGATAACCAGGAGATCGTCCGCGGCAAGCTTGCTCTTGAGCGCGCCGATCGCCCGCCTCACATTCTCGGCCGTGGCTGTTTGATCGGGACCGCCGGCTTCCGACAGGATGGTCACGTGCGCCGGGTCGAGCCCAAACTTGCCCGTCAGGATTTTCGTCAGCTGCGTCCGCCACGTGTCGTACGTCTGCGCGTACTTCTCCTCCCCTGTGGCTCCAGACACGATCAGCGCATACCGTTCGCCAGCGCCCGCGACGGCCGGTGCGAGCACGAGCAGGACGACCAGGAGCGAACTTCCGCCTAAAGGCGGAAGCCACGAAGAGATTCGCGGCGGCCACGAAGGAACTCGAGGGAAGCACGACACGATTCTCATCGAAG
>JACQTH010000342.1 GCA_016210935.1 Acidobacteriota bacterium
CCCGCGCCGCGCAGCGCGCACGACAGCGTCCGGCACACCTGCAGCACGTACCGGCCGACGGGCTCCGTGTAATACATCGTGTAGAACGACACGACGTCCTCGATGTCCGCCGGCGTGCACCCGATCACCTCGGCGACGTGCCGCATGGCCGCGGCCGTGATGTAGCCCTGCTGCCGCTGGGCGATGTGGAGCGCCGGCAGGATCGCCGAGCGCCGCCGTTCCGGCGGATATCGTGTGCAGATCTCTTCGAGCTCGGCGCGATTCTCCGGCGTGAAGGTAAACGGGTCGCCCGGCTCGGCCAGCTTGCGAGCCGATCGATGCGGCGCGGCGTAGTCGATAGTCGGGTGGAATGTCATAACAGTCGTTGTGAGTTCTGAGTTATGAGTTTTGAGCTAACAATTCGATCGACTCAGAACTCATAACTCACAACTCATAACGGGTCTCACCGATCGACGTCTCCCATCACCACGTCTATCGATCCAATCACCGCAACCACGTCGGCGATCAGCGCGCCGTCGATCATCTTTGACAACGCCTGACACGCAAGCAACGACGGCGGCCGCATCTTCACGCGCCACGGCCGGTTCGTTCCGTCCGACACGATGTAGCACCCATGTTCGCCGCGCGGCCCTTCGACCGGCACATACGCTTCGCCGGCCGGCACAACAAAGCCCTGCGAATAGATCAAGAAGTGCTGGATCAGCGCTTCCATCTCCGTGTAGACCTTGTCCTTCGGCGGCGGCACGATGCGCGGATCATCGACCGCGAACACGCCGGTCGGCGTGATGCGTTCGAGCGCCTGGCGGCAGATGCGGATGCTCTGCCGCATCTCTTCGATCCGGACGAGATAGCGATCGTACACGTCGCCCTTCACGCCAATCGGGACCTCGAAGTCGTACGTGTCGTAGCCGCAATACGGAAACGCTTTCCGGACGTCGTAGTTCACCCCTGAGGCCCGGCCAATCGGTCCGACCAGGCCAAACCCGATGCAGTCCTCCTTCGACATCACGCCGACGCCTCGCGTGCGCTTCAGATAAATCTGGTTGCGCGTGAGCAGGCGCTCGTACTCGTTCAGCTTGCCCGGCAGCCGATCGAGAAGCTCTTTCACCGTCTCGTGAAACCCGGCGGGGAGGTCTTCGCGGAGGCCGCCGACGCGGATGTAGCTCGGAAACATCCGGAAGCCGGCGAGCATCTCGTTGATGTTCAGAATCAGCTCGCGCTCGCGGAAGCAATACAGCATCACCGAGACGGCGCCGACTTCCAGCGCGTGGGTGCCGAGCCAGACCAGATGCGAGTTGATCCGCTGGAGTTCCGCGATGAGCACGCGGATCGCCTGGACGCGTTCGGGCATGGCGATGCCGAGCAGGCGCTCGACCGACAGGCTGAAGGCCAGGCTGTTCGACTGCGCGCCGAGATAGTCCATCCGCTCGACGAGGGGGATGACCTGCTGCCACCTCTTTTGCTCGGCGGTTTTTTCGATGCCCGTATGGAGGTACCCGATGGTCGGCTCGCTCGAGACGACGGTCTCGCCGTCGAGCTCCAGCACCAACCGCAGCACGCCATGCGTGCTGGGGTGCTGCGGCCCCATGTTGATCGTCATGGTCTCGGTGCGGAGTTCGGGCATGTTTGACTCAGTGGGCAGTGGGCAGTACGCGGTGGGCAGCAAAACCGGTGTTGGCAGTGGGCACTGGGCAGTGGGCCGAAACCCTCAAGAACGCTCTGCACACTGCACACTGCTCACTGCCCACTCCGCTGCACACCGCCCACTGCCCACCGCCCACTAGACGATCTCTCTTTCCACCAGCTCACACATCACATGCAGCAGCGTCCGATGCACTTCCTGCACGCGGGCGGTCGACGCGTGCGGCACATTCAGGTGCACATCAGCCAGGCGTCCGAGCTCACCACCGTCGCGTCCGGTCATCGCGATGACGGAGAGTCCACGCTCCCGCGCCACGCGGCACGCGTCGAGGACATTGGGCGATGATCCGCTCGTCGAAATCGCGACCGCGACGTCGCCGCTCACGCCCAGCGCTTCGATCTGGCGCGAGAACACGCGGTCGAAGCTGTAGTCGTTCGCGATGCTCGTCAGCACGCTCGTGTCCGTTGACAGCGCCAGGCCAGCCAGCGCGCGCCGTTCGCGGACGAATCGTCCAACCAGCTCCGCCGCCAGATGCTGCGCATCCGAGGCGCTTCCCCCGTTCCCGAATGCCAGCACCTTCCTGCCGTTCTTCAACGCGCTGGCCATCACATCGGCCGCGCGCACGATTGACGTGACGTCGGTCGCTGCCTGCTCGTGAGCGCGGATCGTGTCCGCAAGAATCTCGCGCACAAGCGGCGCCGCATCGGGAACGCGCATCATCTCTGAGTTGAACTAGGAGCGCTTTCCTCGCCCCTGGCCCCTGGTCCCTCGTCCCTGGTCCCTAGCACCAGCCCCTGCACCCTCGCACCTCGCACCTTGCACCCTGCACCTCGCACCTCGCACCTACTCTGCCATCCTCGCGGCTCGATCCCGCGCGACGTTCGACCTGAACTCGTCTTCAGTCAGCTGAACGGGCTCGGTCGTCTTGACCGGCACCCTGAC
>JACQTH010000329.1 GCA_016210935.1 Acidobacteriota bacterium
GTAACGTGCCGACCCAACCGTCACGGCACGTTACAGGCGGTATGTTTTCTGTGCCACTTTCCTTCAGGTCACCCTGACCGGGCGTTACCCGGCGCACAGCCCTGTGGAGTTCGGACTTTCCTCTCCTTCCCCGCGAGGGGAAGCAGCGGTCGTCTGAGCTCGCGGCGGTCGAACTAGACCGGGGGACTAGCGTCCCCCGGACCCCCTCACGCCGTCGCTCGCGGGGGCCCCGAATGCCCCGCTCCGCTCCGGCGGGGCGCGCCAGATGGCGCGCCCAGAATCGATCATGTATCCGCCTCCTGACGGATGTTGTACTGCTCGAGTTTCTTGTACAGGTTGCTGCGCGGCGTGCCGATCGCCTCAGCCGTTTTGGAGATATTCCAGCTGTTTTCTCGCAGCTTCCGGACGATGAACTCGCGCTCGCTGACTTCCTTGAACTCTTTGAGGGTCTCGGGAGGCAGCTCCCTTTGAGTATCGGGCATCGGGGCGCGTGATTCAACCCGAGCTGAGCCGGGCAGATCTTCCACGTCGATGACCTCGGCCGGGCTCATGATCATCAGCCGCTCGACCGTATTCCGAAGCTCGCGGATATTGCCCTTCCAGCGATTGCGCTGCAGCTGCTCCATCGCCGCGGGCGTCAACTTTTTCGGCCGGAAGTTGCTTTCCCGACTGAAGAGATCGGCGAAATACCGGACGAGCATCGGAATGTCCTCGGCGCGATCGCGCAGCGCGGGCACCTGAATCGGAATTACGCTCAGCCGGAAAAACAGATCCTCGCGGAAGCGCCCCTTTTCGATTTCCTCTTCCAGGTTCTTGTTGGTGGCCGCGATGACCCGCACGTCCACCTTCAGCGTTCTCGCGGAGCCCAACCGTTCGACTTCGCCCTCCTGAAGCACGCGAAGCACCTTGGCCTGCGTCTTCAGGCTCATGTCACCGACTTCATCGAGGAAGATCGTGCCGCGATCGGCCTGCTCGAACTTGCCGATCTGCTTTTCCGTCGCGCCCGTAAACGAGCCCTTCTCGTGTCCGAACAGCTCGGACTCGATGAGATCCTCGGGAATCGCGGCGCAGTTGACCTGGACGAACCGTTCGCGACTGCGGTGGCTGTTGCGATGGAGCAACCGGGCGACCAGCTCCTTGCCCACGCCGCTCTCGCCGAGAATCAGCACCGAGGCATTGGTCGGCGCCGCCCGCGCGACCGCATCGAGAATCCGCTTGAGCGCCGGAGACGACCCCACCAGCTCCTGCCGCCCCTCGACGACGCGCCGAAGCGTGCGATTTTCCTCGCGCAGCTGCCGCCGATCCAGCTCGTTCCGGATCGTCGTCAGGATCCGTTCGGTTGAAAGCGGCTTTTCGATGAAGTCGGTCGCGCCCAGCTTGATGGCTTCGACGGCCGTCCCGACGGTACCGTGCCCGGAAATCATCACGACCGGCAGATCGGGCGCGCCGGTTTTGACGCGGTTCAGGACCTCGAGACCGTCCATGCCGGGCATTTTGATATCGAGGAAGACCAAATCCGGAGATTCCCGCTCGACGGCGCTGACACCATCCTGTCCGGTCGGCGCGCCCAGGAACTCGTACCCCTCGTACTCGAGGATCATTTTCATCGAGTCGCGGATCGCCGCCTCGTCATCGATGACCAGAATGCGTGCTCGCATTATTTGGTTGCGGCGGGGCCCCACCCCCGCCGCTTTACGCGCGTCGCGCGACGCCCTTCGGGCTTGCCGCGGCGCTTCGCGCCGCAGCCTACTCCTTGCGATGGGGCCCCACCCCCACCGCCTACCATCCGCCTTCGCCAAGGCTTCGGAGGACAAGCGGCCTTGCCCGCCGTAGCTCGAAGAGCGCAGGCGGGTCGCTCGCGCTCGCCGCGCTTATTCGGGGCAACAAGCTGAAGGCGTGAGGATGGTGGACTACTCAACGACTGTCAAGCCGCACGGTTTTCAGCGCGCGCGGAGAATCGGCCCCCGGCACGTAGACATAAAAGGCGAGCACGTCTCCGCCGGCAGCCGCTGTCGTAATGCGCCGATAGTCCTCGGCCGACCGCACCGGCTGGCGGTTGATTTCCATCACGACATGACCACGCGCGATCTCTCCGTCGAACGCGGGGCTCATCGGCTCGACGTGCATGACCACCACGCCGTCGACGTTCGAAGGCAGGCGCAACCGGCTGGACAGCGTCCGATCCAGATCCCGGACGCGCAGGCCGAGATGATCGGCGCCATTCTGTGCCGGCTGATTCTCACCCGGGCTCGAGCCGCGCCACGGAACCGCGCTCGCACCATCCCGCGGCGGCCGTTCGGCCAGCTTCACGGTGAGCGCCAGCGGATGGCCGTCCCGGAGCACACGAACGCGCGCCTGGGCGCCAGGCTGACGCGCTGCAATCAGACGAATGAGCTGGTCCGTCGTGTCCACCGTGTTGTCGTCCACGCCCACGATGACATCGTAGACGCGGACACCGGCACGCTCGGCCGGGGACCCTTCGGCGACATCCTGCACGAGCGCTCCACGGCTCACCGGCAGCTTCAGTGACTTCTGGAGATCCGGATCGACGGAAGCCAGCGTGACGCCGATATAGCCGCGAGAGACACGTCCCTTCGCGATGAGCTGGGGCAGGATGGCCCGAGCCTGGTTGATCGGCACGGCGAAGCCGATGTTGCTGGCCCGCGAGCTGATCGCCGCATTGATCCCGATCACCTCGCCCCGCGCGTTGATGAGCGGTCCCCCGCTGTTCCCGAAATTGATCGCCGCATCCGTCTGAATGTAGTTGTCCAGGCTCGTGTCGAACAGCTTCCGCCCGATGTAACTCACCACACCGACCGTCACGGTGTGCTCGTACGCGAGCGGGTTTCCGATCGCGCAGACCCACTCCCCCACACGCAGATGGTCCGAGTCACCCATCGCCGCGACAGGCAGGCCGGCCGTCGCGTCCACCTTGATCACGGCGATGTCCGTATCGGGATCCGATCCCACGACGGTCGCGCGCATGGCGCGACCGTCCGCGAGCTTGACCGTCAGACGCTCGGCGCCCTCGATGACGTGGTGATTGGTGAGGATATGACCGCTGGTGTCGACGATAAAGCCGCTGCCTGAACCCCGGCGCGGCATCCGATCGGTGTCGCCCGGTGGGCCGAACAAGTCGGGAGGATCCGGAAGCCCGTCAGGCACGGGCGCGGGCAGCGCGCGAGGAGGGCGATAACGCCCTGAACGTCCCGTGCGCGAGGTCGCGTCGATATTGACCACCGAGGGGTTGATGCGCTCCGCGACGTCGGCAAAGTTGACCACGGTGGCCCCGGTCGCCGCGGGGCGGGTCGAGATGCCGGCAGCTTTCGGAAGCGGGGAGGAAAGCGCCGAGGAGGATAACGCCGGAGTCGGAACCAGCGAGCCGGCGATGATGACGCCGATGAGGAAGGTGACCGTCGCCGTCAAGCAGACGGTCACCAGCGTAAACCGCCGATTCATTATTAGTAATCCATTATAAGCTGGAGAAAAGCTGGCTCATCGAGGATCGTCACGCCGAGTTCACGAGCTTTCTCGAGCTTGCTGCCCGGCTCAGCGCCCGCAACCACATAGGTCGTCTTGCGGCTCACCGATCCCGCCACCTTGCCGCCGCGCGCCTCGATGGCGGCCGTGGCGGCTTCGCGAGACAGGCTCGACAGCGTGCCCGTCAGGACGAATGTTTTGCCGTCAAGCGACTGCTGGGGTGTCGCGACCGGCTCAGCCGCCGTCATCTTCACGCCCGCGGTCCCAAGCCGCTCGATCAGCGCCCGGTTCGGCGGCTCGTCGAGGTACGCCCGGAGCGTGGTGGCGACGACCGGGCCGACATCGGGGACTCGCTCGAAATCGTCGCGCGTCGCCGAGAGGATCGCGTCCATCGACCGGAAGGTGCGCGCGAGCGCCGCCGCCCCTCGCTCGCCGACGTGCCGGACGCCGAGCGCGTAGAGCAGCCGGGACAGCCCGCTCGACTTGCTGCTTTCAACCTGCATCGTGAGCTTGGTGGCCGATTTTCGCCCCATCCGCTCCAGGGTCTCGAGTCGATCCGCCGTGAGGTGGTAGAGATCGGCCACGTCGCGCACGAGCTCGCGGCTCACGAGTTGATCGATCAGCGATTCACCCAGGCCTTCGATGTTCATCGCGCGACGCGACGCGAAGTGCTCGATGCTGCGCCGCACTTTCGCCGGACAGGCGGTGTTCAGACATCGCCAGACGACTTCGTCCTCCGGGCGATGCAGGTGACTTCCGCAGGCCGGGCACATGGCCGGCATCACCCATGGCACCACGCCCGGACCCCGCCGGCTGAGGACGGGCATGACGACCTTCGGGATGACGTCGCCGCCCTTTTCGATCACGACATAATCGCCGGGACGGATGTCGCGGCGGGCGACTTCCTGCTCGTTGTGCAGCGTCGCCATCTGAATCGTCGACCCGGACAGGCGGACGGGTTCGAGCACCGCGAACGGCGTGACGGCGCCCGTGCGGCCGACGTTGACTTCGATCTTCACCACGCGGGTCGTCGCCTGCTGCGCGGGGAACTTGAAGGCGGTCGCCCACCGGGGAAACTTCGACGTGGCGCCCAGCCGCTGACGCCAGGCGAGGCTGTCGACCTTGATCACGACGCCGTCCGTGTCGAACGCCAGCGCCTGACGGCGTTCGGCCCACTCGCGGCAATAGTCGACGACCGCGTTGATGTTGCCGCAGACGCGCCAGCTGGGTTCGACCGGCAGGCCCCACGCCTGCAACGCCCGGAGCGTTTCGGCATGTGTCGGCTGTAGGGGCGGGTCGCGAACCGCCCCTACGCCGCCCACCGAGACGAGCTGGTACATGTAAGCCGAGAGTCCGCGTTTCGCGACCGCTCCCGGATCGAGATTCCGAATCGCCCCGGCCGCGGCGTTGCGCGGATTCGCGAACAGCGGCTCCTCGTTCTCCTCGCGCTCTCGATTCAGGCGCTCGAACGCGTGACGCGGGAGATAGACCTCTCCGCGGACTTCGATCGTGCCATTCGGCACCGGCTGGCGATCGGCGCGAAGGCCCAACGGGATGGCGCGAACCGTCCGCACGTTGGCCGTCACCTCTTCGCCACGCACGCCGTCGCCGCGTGTCACACCGCGAACGAGCACGCCGTGGTCGTACGTCAGCGCGATGCTGAGGCCGTCGATCTTCAGCTCGACGACGTACGAAATCGGCTGGTCCGCCGGCAGACCGAGACCGCGATGCACGCGCTCGTCAAACGCGCGGAGCTCCTCTTCGGAGTACGCGTTGTCGAGACTGAGCATCGGCATCGCGTGGTCGACCGTCGGAAATCCTTCGGAGGGACGGCCGCCGACGCGCTGGGTCGGCGAGTCGGACGTGACGAGATCGGGATGCTCGCGCTCGAGCCGCTCGAGCTCGTGCATCAGCGCGTCGAACTCCGCGTCGGAGATCTCGGGGCTGGCGAGAATGTGGTACCGCTCTTCGTGGTGCCGGATGCGGGCGCGGAGCTCCGCGATGCGTTCGGCGGATGTCACCGATCTCGGGACAGGACGTAATCGGCCAGCGCGAGCAGGGCGTCTCGTTCCGGGCTCGGCTCGAAGGCGTACAGCTGGTTCTTCGCCGATTCCGCGTACTCGACGGCCTTCAGATAGGCGTAGTCGAGCGCGCGATGTTCAGCCAACAGATCGGAAAGCGCCCGCCAGGTCTCAGGCGCAATGGTTCGCTCCGCGACGATCTCGCGAACCAGCGGTCTCGTCCGGGCGCCGTCGCGCTGCAGGAGGTAAATGAGCGGCAGCGTCATCTTGCCCTCGCGCAGGTCGCTTCCCACGGGCTTGCCGAGATGGGCCGCGTCGCCCAAGACGTCGAGAAGATCGTCGACGAGCTGAAACGCGATCCCGAGGTTGAAACCGTACTCGCGGAGCGCCAGTTCCCGCTCCGGCGTCACCTGCCCGAGCCTGCCGCCGATCTGCGCGCATCCACCGAACAGGTAGGCGGTCTTGCGGCGGATGATCTCGAAGTGCTCGTCCTCGCGGATCTCGATGTCGCCGTTCTTCGTCAGCTGATACAGCTCGCCCTCGATCATGCGGAGCGTCACGTCGCACAGAATCCGGATGACGTCGAGCGCGTCCTGCGTGAGCGCCAGCGCCATCGACTTGATATAGAGGTAGTCGCCCAGCA
>JACQTH010000343.1 GCA_016210935.1 Acidobacteriota bacterium
ATCTGCCGTACGATGTGCAGCGCCTCGCGCACGAAGTCTGGGACGACGTCACGACGGAGGGAGCGCGAAGCGTGACGGTCGAGCATCTCCATCGGACGCTCACGCGCCTGCTCGCGGAGCAGGCGACGCTGTTCGAGGCGTTCTGGCAGCGCCTGACGCTCCCTCAACGCGCCGTGCTCCGTGCGGCCGTTCTGGAAGAAGGCCGCGAGCTGCTGTCGAGCGACGTCAGGACGCGCCATCGGCTCGGCGGCGCATCCAGCGTCCAGGCCGCGTTGGTGGCGCTGTTGCGTGACGACCTGCTCGCACGCGAGGAGGGCCGGTACGTCGTGGTGGATTCGTTGTTCAGGGAATGGGTCGCGAGGAAAACGTATTAGGGCCATATGGTCACGGGATTTGGGATTCGGGGTTCGGGGTTCGTTGAAGGCGTTCGAATCCCACCTCCGAATCCCCAATCCCGAACCCCGACTCCCGGGAGCGCGATTTGAGTTTTCTGGCTCGCGTGGGCCTCGGCCGCCCGGAGCTCCGGGCGTGGGCCATGTACGACTGGGCGAATTCCGCGTTCTGGACGACGATCGTCACGGCGATCTTTCCACCGTTCTTCTACAACGTGGCCGCGCAGGGCCTGCCGGGACCGGTCGCGATCGCGCGGTTCTCCTGGGCGACGACGCTGGCCATCGCCATCGTCGCGGTGCTGGCCCCGACGCTCGGCGCGCTGGCCGACGTGGCGGCGGCGAAAAAGCGGTTCCTGGGCATCTTCATGACCGGAGGCGTCCTCGCGACCTCCGCGATGGCCCTCATCGGAACCGGCGACTGGCTGCTGGCCGCCGCGCTCTTCATCGCCGGCAACATCGGCGTGGCGGGCAGCATCTCGTTTTACGACTCGCTCCTCCCGCATATCGCTCGCCCCGAGGAGATCGATCGCGTATCGACGGCAGGGTTTGCCGTCGGCTTTCTCGGCGGCGGCCTGCTCTTGTCGCTGAACCTGTTGTGGTATCTGCAGCCGGCCTGGTTCGGCATCCCCGATCAAGTGACTGCCGTCCGCTTGAGCTTCGTCAGCGTGGCGATCTGGTGGGCGCTGTTCTCACTGCCGTTGCTGCTGCGCGTCCCGGAGCCTGAGCGCCGCCTGGAGGCCGGAGAGGTCCCGGCGAACCCGGTCCGCATGGCGTTCGCGCGGCTCGGAGGGACGCTTCGCGAGCTGCGTGGCTACAAGCAGGCCTTCACCCTGCTCGTCGCGTTCTTCCTGTACAACGACGGGATTCAGACGATCATCCGGATGGCGACCATTTACGGAGAAGAGCTGAAGATCCCGCAGGCCGCGATGATCGGCGCGATCGTGCTCGTGCAGTTCATCGGGATCCCCTTCACCGTGTTGTTTGGCCTTCTGGCCGGCCGCATCGGCGCGAAGACGTCCATCTTTGCGGCGATCGCCGTGTACGTCGTCATCAGCGTGATCGGCTATTTCATGTCCACGGTGTTTCACTTCTATGCCCTGGCGGTGCTCGTCGGGATGGTTCAGGGGGGCAGCCAGGCGCTCAGCCGCTCGCTGTTCGCGCGCATGATTCCCGCGCACAAGTCGTCGGAGTACTTCGGGTTCTTTTCGGTGTTCGAAAAGTTCGCCGGCATCCTGGGGCCTGCGGTCTTCGCCACGACCGTCACCATCACCGGCTCGACGCGCAACGCCGTCCTGTCGGTCGTTCTGTTCTTCGTGCTCGGCGCGATCATGCTGGCGCGCGTGGACGTCGAGGAAGGCGAACGGGTCGCGCGGCAGGCCAGTCTCAAAACATTCGTGTGACGATCAAGGCGACGGATCGACGCGCTCGCCTCGTCTGGGCGCTGGCGCGCCTCGTCGCCCGCATCTTCTACCGCCTCGAGCGTCTCGGTCACGCTCCCCCGTCCGGACCGGCGCTCCTCGTGGCGAATCATCCGAACGGCCTGATGGATCCGGCGGTCGTCGCCGCCACCGCCAGACGTCCTGTCTCGTTTCTGGCCAAGTCGACGCTCTTCGACGGCCCCTTTGGGTTTGCCATGCGATGGACGCGATCGATTCCGGTGTACCGGCGGATGGATGCCGGCGCCGACCTGTCGAAGAACATCGAGATGTTCGCCGCCGTTGAGGAGGCGCTCGCGCGCGGTGAAGCCGCCTGCCTCTTTCCAGAGGGCCTGACCCATTCCTCCGGCCGGCTGGAGCAGCTTCGGACCGGCGCGGCCCGCATCGTGCTCGGCTGCGCCGCCAGGGGTGTCCAGGTGGCGGTCGTGCCGATCGGGCTCAACTTCGATCGCAAGACGCGATTCCGATCGCGATGCACGGTCGCGTACGGCCCGCCGTTCTACGCGGACGATCTCCAGGCCGTCAACGATCCCCAGGCCGCGGTCAAGGAAGTGACCGCGCGGATTTCGGCGCACCTGCGCCATCTGATGATCGAAGCGGATCCAAGAACAGAAGCCGAGATCGTCGCACGTGTGGACGAGGTGTACGTCTCGGCACGCGGTCTGGCCTATCGCGACGACCGCCTCGAGCGGCGGCGGCTGATTGCTG
>JACQTH010000324.1 GCA_016210935.1 Acidobacteriota bacterium
CCGCATCGTCAGCCAGTACACGACAACGGCCGTCAGGGCGGCCGCGATCGACGAGTAGCGAAGCAGGCGCCGTGTGCGGATGCGATACAAGACGATCAGACACGGGACCACGATCGCGACCGCCATCGTGGTCGCCACCGCCGGGATGAACGTAGCCGGAAAAGCGTTACGCAGAGCGAGCCGGATCTCGCCGATAAACGGCGCCCAGGAAACGAAAACGGCGGAGATGACGATCGCCCGGATCAGAGCACGGCGGTTCAGGGGCACGAAGGGTACAGGCTCGACTGGCACTGATGACATTTTAGCTGTGCCGGCCTCGGGCACGGTTTTCGCTTTGGTTGCTGAGCGGATCGTGGTTTCGAATCAGCGCCGCGAGCGATCGAGCGAGCGGTGGTAGGCGCGTGGGGGTGGGGCCCCACGCGCAAGCTCAATAATGGAGGCTTTAAATGCTGTATTGGGCATTTGTGTTCCTGGTGGTGGGATTGGTCGCCGCGGCCCTGGGCTTCGGCTCGGTCGCGGGCGCGTCGTTCGCGATTGCGAAGTTTCTCGCCGGGTTGTTCCTCGTGCTCTTTCTCGTGTTCCTCGTCCTGGGGTTGACCGCCGCGAATCGAATCCGCGGATAGGAACGTGACGAGTGTCGAGGGACTCTTGTTTCCGTCACCCGCCACTCGTCACCCCTCACCCGTCGCTCGCCATCGGAACTCCCTGCTATCATGTAAGGACCATTGAGCCGATCCGGTCCTTCCCTTCTGGCTGTCGTTCTCGCGCTCGCTCTGATCGAACCGGGCGCGCCGGATGGCGGCGTCTTGGCTCAGCAACCGGCCGCACGTCAGCTCATCGTCATCGCGCGCGAGGGCCGGCGCACACTGAACATCGCGACACGCGATCAGCGCGAGCTGCTCTACCTCGACGAGCTGGCTGAGGCGTTTCAGCTGGCCGTTCGCGAAGACACCCTGGCGCGCGGCCTCACCGTTACCTACAAGAACCGCACGATCATCCTGACGCCGGACCAGGCGCTCGCGTCGGTCAGCGGGCGGCTCGTGTCACTTTCCGGCGCACCGATCCGCGACGGCCGTCGATGGCTCATGCCCTTCGATTTCGTGAGCCGCGCGTTATCGCTTATCTATGACATCAAGCTCGATCTACGCCCCGCGTCCCGCCTGATCGTCGTCGGCGATCTGCGCGTGCCGGCGATCGGGATCCGAGGCGAGCAAGCGGGACCGATGGCGCGTGTCTCTCTCGAGATCTCGCCGCGCGTCTCGCAGTCCATTACGCAGGTGCCCGGCCAGATCCTGGTGCACTTCGAGGCCGATCTGCTGGACGTCGCCACTCCGACCTTCGTCGTCCCGGGTCTGGTCACAGGGATCCGCACCACCGATCAGACGACGCTCGCGATCGATCTGGGTCCGCGATTCCGCCAGTACCGAACCTCGATGGGCGGCGATGCGGCGACGCTCAAGACGACCATCGAGATCCTGAGCGACGAGACGACCGAGCCTGCCGGACCGGCGACGCCGGCGCCCGAGGCCGCCCCCGAGCCGCTCGCGACGCCGTCGACGGCTCTGCGGACGGTGGTGATCGACCCGGGGCACGGCGGCAGCGAAGATGGGGCGCGCGGCCAGGCGGGATCGCTCGAAAAGGAAATCACGCTGAACGTCGCGCGTCGCCTGAAGGCCGCGCTCGAGAGCCAGCTCGGGGTCCGGGTGCTGCTCACGCGAGACGCGGATCAGATGATGCCGCTCGATCAACGCGCGGCCATCGCGAACAACAACAAGGCGGACGTCTTCATCAGCCTGCACGCCAACTCGTCGCAGCAACGGAGCGTGCGTGGCGCCGAGGTGTTCTATCTGAGTGTCGAGGGCTACGGTGACGAGGCGCGACGCACGGCGGAAAGCGCCGGCCACGTGCTGCCGACCTTCGGGGGCGGAACGCGCGACATTCAGGTGATTCTCTGGGAGATGGCGCAATCACGCTACATTGAGGAGTCGGCTGCGCTGGCGACCATGATCGAAGAAGAACTGCGAACGCGCGTCGACGTGAGCCAGCGTCCGGTGCAGCAGGCTCCGTTCCGCGTGCTGGTGGGCGCAAACATGCCGGCGGTCCTCGTGGAAATGGGATTCGTGTCCAATCCGGACGAGGAGCAGCGCCTCACGTCGGCGGCGCATCAGAACCTGATCGTGCAGGCGCTGGTGAACGGCATCGTGCGGTTCCGCACCTACCTCGAGGCGCGGCGGGCGTCGACGGCCGGCAGCGCGGGACCGCCGAGAACACCCACGGGAGCACCACGGCCGTGAATCGCCGCTCCGCGGTCCTCACGATGCTGGTGATCGGGGCCGCGTTCGTCGTCAGCTGGGTCCTGTTCGTCGCGGTACCGCGGTGGTACAGCGCCCGGCAGCAGACCTCTGCGCTCGTCCCCGGGACCACCTCCGCGGCCGGTCCCCGGCGCACGATCAAGGCCACGCTCTTCTATGCGACGGCCGACTCACAGCACCTGGCCGGGATCGCGCGCGACGTCGAGCTGGCGGACACGCCGCTCGAACAGGCCCAGCGGATCCTGGACGCCCAGCTTCGCGACCCGGCTCCCAAGGACCTCGTCTCGACGATCCCGTCCAGAACCTCGCTTCGAAGCGTCTACGTCACCGAGCGCGGCGAGGCGTACGTCGATTTGAGCCCCGAGGTCTCCGCCGCGCATCCGGGAGGGTCCTTGAACGAGATCCTGACCGTCTACACCATCGTCCACGCCCTCACGGCGAATCTCCCCGCGATCAAGGCCGTACAGATCCTGGTCGACGGCCGCGAAGTCGACACGCTCGCGGGTCATGTCGATCTGCGCCGGCCGCTCCTCCCCCTCAGGGAGCTGATGGAAAAGGACGAAAGCTAGCCGTGACCCCGAGGTGCAGGGTGCAAGGTGCAAGGTGCCTTTGATGCGTCTCGATCAGCGATCGCCGACCCAGCTTCGTCCGATTCAGATCACGACGAACTATCTGGCGCATGCGGAAGGATCGGCCTTGATCGAAGCCGGCCGGACGCGCGTCATCTGCGCGGCCAGCGTCGAAGATCGCGTGCCGCAGTTCCTGCGCAATACCGGCAAAGGGTGGATCACCTCCGAGTACGGCATGCTGCCACGGTCGACCACGACCCGAACCAGCCGCGAGTCGTCTGTGGGGCGCGTCGGCGGCCGCACCCACGAGATTCAACGGTTGATCGGCCGGTCGCTGCGCTCGGTGGCCAAGCTCGACGAGCTTGGTGAACGCACGATCTGGATCGATTGCGATGTCATTCAGGCGGACGGCGGGACGCGCACCGCCTCCATCACAGGAGGCTTCGTCGCGCTGGTCCTCTCGCTCCACCGGATGAAGGAACAGGGTCTCATCCGGCAGATCCCGATCACCGACTTCGTGGCGGCCGTCAGCGTCGGGATCGTCGGCGGGATGCCGCTGCTGGATCTCGCGTATGAGGAA
>JACQTH010000326.1 GCA_016210935.1 Acidobacteriota bacterium
AGTACAACCACGCGTACCCGTTCAACATCGTGATGATGAAGCACGCGCCGTTCATCGCGACGGAGAAGAGCGTGAAGGCGCACGAGACGCGGCCCGACGGGCGCGCGCTGTCGGCCAACACCGGCTACCAGTCGAACTTCCGCTACGGCTCACACCAGAGCATTACCCGCGGCTGGGCGCCCCCTATGCACCAGACGGACAGCTTGTTCCACAAGAAGGTGGGCTCGATGGGATTCGTCTTCGGCTTCGACGTGGATAACCACGCCGTCAACACCGTCCCCAAGGAAACCCTCATCAAGATCACCAAGGCCGCAGACGGCGGCCTGGGCGGCAAGGGCGTGTGGGAGCCTGCCACGACCGGATACACGCCGGACAACGAGAGCGAGGGGATGAAGCGGTACCTGGCGGGAGAGTTGACGAGGGTGAAATGAACAAATCTCATTTGAAAATCTGGTGATTGAGGATTTGGTGATTGATTGCAGGATTGTGGATTGGGTGATTGTCGATTTCCAATTACCAGATTTCCAAATGCCACCATGATCCATGCCTTACGACGATCCAGAGATTAACGATCCCCATGAGCTCGTCGGCATCGAGCTACCTGGTGATCCATCGGTGACCCGCGAGATGGCGGCGGCGTTCGCCGACGAGTTCGCGCAGCTCGGATTGACCCGCGCGCAGATTCTCGCGCTCTATCGGCGGGCCGAGTACGCCGGCGCACACCGGGCGTGGCGGCTGCTCGGCGAGCGCGAGATCGCGCGGCTGGTCGACGAAAGCCTTGCGGTGTGGGGGTCTGTGCGGCGCGTGGTTGTCGACGCAACGGACACGGGGTCAGGTCTAGAAAAATCAGATAGTTCCAGGTCTGGCCCCGATTTTTCTAGACCTGACCCCACCGAGATCCCTTTGCGACTCTTCAAACGGAGCTGATCATGCCGACCGTGAAAAACTGGCAGCTCGGGCGCGAGATGAGCTACCCGTACGACGCGCGGTACCCCTCGCGGCAGTTCGCCTTCGTCTTCAACATCAATCGCTGCATCGCCTGTCAGAGCTGCACCATGGCCTGCAAGTCGACCTGGACCTTCAGCAAGGGCCAGGAACACATGTGGTGGGCGAACGTCGAGACGAAGCCGTACGGCGGCTATCCAAAGTGGTGGGACGTCAGGATTCTCGAGCAGCTCGAAGAGGCCAACCCCGGTGGGCAGGTCTGGACGAGCAAGGCCGGCGCCGGCCGGTTCGGGCCGTACGGCCGGTTCGACGGCCAGACGATCTTCGAGGCCGCCTCCCGCACGCTGTCGCCGGACAGCGCGCGCGTGCTCGGCTACCTGCCGAGCGACGAGGAATGGAACGCCCCGAACATCTACGAAGACAACCCGGTTGGCAAACGCGGCGTGCGCAACAGGCTGGACGAAACCGGTGAAACGCTCCCGGTGCACAACACCTGGTTCTTCTACCTCGCTCGAATCTGCAATCACTGCTCGTACCCGGCCTGTCTGGCCGCCTGTCCGCGCAAGGCCATCTACAAGCGGCCTGAGGACGGCATCGTGCTGCTCGACCAGGCGGAATGCCGGGGCTACCGCAAGTGCGTCGAGGCCTGTCCGTACAAGAAGTCGATGTACCGCGGCAACACGCGCACGAGCGAAAAGTGCGTCGCCTGCTACCCGCGTGTGGAGGGAACGGATCCCGAGACCGCGGGCGAGCCGATGGAAACGGTCTGCATGGCCGCCTGCATCGGGCAGATTCGGATGCAGGGCCTGGTCAAGGTCGCGGAAGACGGCACGTGGGCCGAAGATCGGCAGCACCCTCTGTATTTTCTCGTTCACGTGGCGAAGGTCGCGCTGCCGCTGTACCCGCAGTTCGGCACGCAGCCCAACGGCTACTACATCCCGCCTCGCTGGGTGCCGCGGCCGTACCTGCGCCAGATGTTCGGGCCGGGCGTCGACGCGGCGATCGACAACTACGCGAGCCCGAGCCGCGAGCTGCTCGCGGTGCTGCAGCTGTTCCGTCGATCGAACCGGATCATCTATCGGTATGCGATCGAAGAGGGTCCGAAGATCTTCGAGGGGTCATTGCACGGCCGGAACATCGAGATCTTCAACGACACCGTCATCGCGTTCGGCCAGGACGGCCGGGAGCTGTTCCGGACGACCGTCGAGGAGCCGGTGCACGTGCGGTCTGCCGCGCACGCGAATTCGATTTAGGGGGAGAGAGGAGTAAGGAGCGAGGAGCGAGGAGTAAGGAGAAAGGAGAAAGAAAACGACGATGCTCGTGACTTGTGAAACGGCGATCGACGACGCGCTGGCGCGGAGCGTCCTGTACCGCTTCCTGTCGGTTGGGTTTCAGCACGGAGAGAGGTCCGAACATGCTGCGGATGACAGCTTCGCGGCAATCGCGGCGCTGCGTTACCTGGATGGCAAAACGGGCGGACCCCTGGCCGCCGTCGCCGATCGGCTGGAGACCCTGCTGCCCTCTATGCGGCAGGGCGCGTCCGAGCGCTTCGTTGCATTGTTCGGCCACACGGCTCGGGGGCTCGTGTGTCCGTTCGAGACCGAATATGGGCCGGAAAACATGTTCCAGCAGCCTCAACAGCACGCTGATATCGCGGGCAACAACCTTGCGTTCGCTTTGCAGCCGGGAGGGGCGAGGCTGCGCCGCGGAGCGGCGCGGCAAGGCCAAAGGCCGTCGCGCGAAGCGCGAACAGCGCGTGGGGGTGGGGCCCCACGCGCCCGAAACAAATGTTCTCGCGTCGATCACATCGCCTGCGAGTGCGAGTTCATGGACTTCCTCAACCGGAAGGAAGCCGTGCTGGCAGCGCAGGTGGACGGCGGTGCGGACGCGCTCGACTCACTGGAGGTCACCAGACGGAGCGCGCGCAGCTTTCTCCGCGATCACCTGGCGCGGTTCGGCCGCGCCTTCGCGATGCGGTTGGCGAGCGAGGATCCCGATGGGTATTTCGGCGTGCTGGCCCACCTGCTCCTGGCGGTCCTCGACGCGGATTGCGATCGCACCGGGATCGAAGGCGGACCGATCGAGCTGCCGCTCCGCCCCGAGACGCCGGATGAAACCCCGATGGCGTGCGGCCGCGGGGAGGAACTCATTCAGATTCAGCGACAGCACTAATTCACCAATTCACCAACTCACCAATTCACCAACTCTCATGATCCATCTCGCCTTCGATCCCGCCCTTGTGGAAGAGGCGGTCCTCCTGGCCGAGGGAAGGCTGCCAGAAGCGGATGCCCGCGCGTTCCGGCGGGAGCGCAACAAGATCTACGACATCACGGATCCTGATCGCCGTGAGAAGCGATTTCGTTCGTTCCACCAGGACTGGTTCACCCTGATGCGGCTGGACCTCGCCGTTCGCCAGACGCTGGGGGAGTACCCTGGCATCACCTCCCGCCTCCTGAGCGGCCGTGTGGTGCGCGCCTTCGATCCCCGCGAGGAAGGTGCCGACCTCGTTGATCGCCTCGTTGCCGGCGCGCCTGACCCGCAACCCGTCCTCGTGATCCGCCTCCGGCCGGCGTCGCTGGCCAATCCGGACGGGCTGGCGCCGCTTCTCCG